>JAJTHU010000161.1 GCA_021300055.1 Nitrosomonadaceae bacterium
CGAATGTCGTCGATGATTTCTTTGGTGGAGGCGATAGTCATGATAAAGAGCTAGGAAACCAATGAAGGAGGAACGGCAGGGCTGAAGCGGCAGAGCCAAAGCGCCAACGACTTGCATTCAAAAGTCGTTTATCCACGGGCGTTTTCTGGCAAAAATGCCTCAAAAGCCTCGCCAATGCTAGTGTTTTGCGTTTGAATCGCCCCCTTGAACTGAAGGGCAGGCCAACGCAATCAACCAACGACGCGTATTTTACGCGCCCTGCCCCGCGCCACCAAGTGACGCCATGCGCTCGACATAGCGCGCGAGCAAATCGATTTCCAAATTCACCTTGCTGCCGGGGCGCAGCCCACGAATGGTGGTGACCTGAAACGTGTGGGGAATGATGTTGATTTCAAAGCGACACTTGCCATCCGGCATATCACGAACCGTATTGACGGTGAGCGAAACGCCGTTGACGGTAATCGAGCCCTTGCGCGCCAAGTAACGCGCCAACGCTTGCGGCGCTTCGATCTCCAAGCGCCACGACGCGCCGAGATCTTCCATTGCGGTAACGATACCCACGTCATCCACATGGCCGCTCACGAGGTGACCGCCGAGGCGGTCGCCGAAGCGCAACGACTTCTCGAGGTTAACGGTGGCACCCTGCGCGAAGCCCGCTGTCTTCGAGAGCGATTCGTTGGACACATCGACGGCAAACGATTCGGCCGTCTTGCTCACCACTGTGAGGCAGCAGCCGTTGACGGCGATCGAATCACCGATGGCGACGTTGTGCATGCCGAGTTTCGGCGCGGCGATGACCAAGCGCAAATTGGCCGGCGTGGCTTCGGCGGTTTCGATGGTGCCAGTGGATTCAATGATGCCGGTGAACACTAGTAGACGACCTTTGCAGTGATGCGCAAATCGGGACCGATTTGCCGCACATCGGAAAACGAAAGCTGAATTTTATCGGCGAGATCGCGCAGCGCCGGAATTGCAAACAAACCACGCGCGTCGTCACCCAAGATGCTTGGCGCAATGTACGCGACGATTTCATCGACCACGCCTGCTTGCAACAACGAGCCGTTGAGTTTGGCGCCGGTTTCCACCATCAGCGTGTTGATCTTTTTGCTGCCGAGCAACTGCATCATGGCCGCGAGATCGACCTTGCCTTTGACTGGCTCTGTGGCGACGCGCTCAACTGGCAAACCGCGCGCACGCAGTGCCTCGGCGCGCGCCTCGCTACCCGTGGCCGTGACGATCAACGTGTTGCCGCCCTGCAGGAGATTCGCGTCGTCCGTGACATCGAGCCGACTATCGAGCAGCACGCGCAAGGGCTGGCGCGTGCACGGCACATCGCGCACGTTCAGCGTTGGGTTATCGACCAGCAGCGTACCAATGCCCGTCATCACCGCGCAGCTATCGCGGCGCATGGCGTGCACGTCGCGACGCGCTTCCGCGCTGGTGATCCATTTGGAGAGACCATTGTCGAGCGCGGTTTTGCCATCGAGGCTCGCCGCGACCTTGAGTGTGACCCACGGGCGACCTCGGCGCACCCGCGACAAAAATCCTTTGAGTTGCACTTCGACTTGCGCGGCCATGAGCCCGATATCGAGTTCAATGCCTGCATCGACGAGGCGCGCATGCCCCTTGCCATCGACGCCATCAAATGGATCGTGCAGCGCAGACACCACGCGCGCGACACCCGCCTCAACCAACAAATCGGAACACGCTGGCCCCCGCGACTGCGCATGCAGCGAGCAAGGTTCCAACGTCGAATAGACGGTCGCACCTTTAGGCGACTCTGTGCAACGGGCCAACGCCTCAGCCTCTGCGTGTGGGCGTCCGCCCGCTTGCGTGAAGCCCTCGCCGATGATGCGTCCGCCTTTGACGATGACGCAGCCGACAAAGGGATTCGGCGTGGTGATGGCACGGCCTTGCTCGGCGATCTGGATGGCGCGCGCCATCATGGCGTGGTCCTGCGCGCTGAATTGATTGGTAAGTGTCATTTGGGAATCGTCGCGAGCGGGCAGAACAAGGTCATTGATGCATCCGGCAATGCAATAAATCCGTGGTGCTTGTAGAACTCCCCCGCATTCTCGTCCTTTGCATCGACCACCAGCGCAAACGCGGCAATTTCTGCGCTCGCGGCACGCGTGAGCGCATCTGCCAACAATGCACCACCCAGCCCCTTACCTTTGTACGCGCGATCAACGGCGAGGCGGCCCATCCGCACCGCAGGCACGCTCGGGTAGCGCGGCAACTTCTTGCCGACGCTCGCGGGAAGCTCAGTCAACAACAAACTCGCGGACGCCAAAGTGTAGTACCCCGCAATTTTTTTGCCGTCATCGCTCGCCACAAAGCACGCGGCGACGCGTCGGCGGACATCCTGTCCAACCTGGTCTCGCAAGTAGCGGTTCAGGGGCGCGGACTCGCAATCAAACGCAGCACGATCATGCCCGTCATCGAGCAGCGAAACCGCAAACGTCGCGGCGGGCATCTAGCGCAGCAACTTACGCTTGCGGGCAAACGCGCGCTTCAACGCCGCATTTGCTTTCGGCGGCGCCAACAACGCCGATGCAAAACACTCCTGGTCAGCGCGTGACATGCGCATCACGTCCGCCTGCTCGATCGCTTGCAGCGCGGCCTTTTGTACGGCGTCAACGACGAAATCGGTCATGGTGCGCCCTTGCAACTCTGCCGCTCGTTTCAGCAAGGCATGCAGGTCGTTGCTAACGCGGGCTTCTAGACGGGCAGTAGTGGCGGTAGGCATTCGTATCTCCTTGAACCGCTTCACTATACGGCAATTTGCCGTACAAATCAAACTTGACGTTTGGTAGCAAAAACACGGCGGCAGATCAGTGCGCGCAATAACCTCACGAGGCCGCAGCTACTTCGTAACTTCCCGGATCGCCTGCTTGAAGTCCTCAACGTCGGAGAAGCTGCGATAGACCGATGCAAAACGCACGTAGCCCACTTGATCGAGTTGCTTGAGTTCCGCCATCACCATCTCGCCGACTTTGCGTGAGGGCAACTCGCGACGCGCTTCGTTGAGCAGCGCTTGTTCGATGCGCTCGATGGCGGCGGCCACCTGCTCCTCGGGAACCGGACGCTTGTGCAATGCGCGGTGCAGGCTCAGCTCGATTTTCTTGCGCGCGTAGTCCTCGCGCTGGCCGTTCGACTTAACGATGGTCGGCATGCGCAGTTCGGCGGTTTCGTAGGTGGTGAAGCGTTTGTGGCACACGGTGCACTTGCGACGGCGGCGCACCTGGTCGCCCTCGTCGTTGACACGAGAGTCGATCACTTGGGTCTCTTGTGCGCTACAGAACGGGCACTTCATAGATCATTCGGGCAAAAGTACAAACCTACTTTTGCCCGCTTGTTCACCATGAAATCGCTGGCAGAGCCAGACGATTTCATGCCGCTAGAAAACCCCGACGGCGCGCCTTGATTCAGCCGCGACTTTCGATCGCGGCGGTTCGCATCAGCTCGCTTGGGACCAAAAACGCCCAGCCAAATGCGAGCAGCGTTAGCCTGCATACACCGGAAACTGCTTGGTGAGCGCGGCGACTTTCTCGCGCACCGCCGCGACGTTTGCAGGGTCGCGGTTATCGAGCAGATCAGCAATCAGGTTGGCGGTAAGCGTGGCCTCGGCTTCTTTGAAGCCGCGCGTGGTCATCGCTGGCGAGCCCAATCGAATACCCGAGGTGACGAATGGCTTTTCGGGATCGTTGGGGATGGCGTTTTTGTTCACGGTGATGTGCGCTTCGCCCAGCAAGGCCTCGGCTTCTTTGCCGGTGATTTTCTTGGCGCGCAGATCGACCAACATCACGTGCGATTCGGTACGACCCGACACAATGCGCAGACCGCGTTGGATGAGCGTCTTGGCCATCGCGTCGGCGTTCTTGAGCACTTGCTGCTGGTACACCTTGAATTCGGGGCTGAGCGCTTCTTTGAACGCGACGGCTTTGGCGGCGATCACGTGCATTAGCGGGCCACCCTGCAAGCCCGGGAACACGGCAGAGTTAATCGCCTTCTCAAGCTCTGGCTTCATGAGGATGATGCCGCCACGTGGGCCACGCAAGCTCTTGTGCGTGGTCGAGGTGACGATGTCAGCGTGTGGAATCGGGTTCGGGTACACACCGGCTGCGATCAAGCCAGCGTAGTGCGCCATGTCGACCATGAACACCGCGCCGATTTCTTTAGCGACCGCTGCGAAGCGTTCGAAGTCGATACGCAACGCGTATGCCGAGGCGCCAGCGAGGATGAGCTTCGGCTTGTGCTCGCGCGCGAGGCGCTCCATTTCGGCGTAGTCAATTTCTTCAGCAGCGTTGAGTCCATACGAGAGGACGTTGAACCACTTGCCGCTCATGTTGACCGAGGCGCCGTGCGTGAGGTGCCCGCCCATGGCGAGGTTCATGCCCAAAAACGTATCGCCCGGCTTGAGCGTCGCGAAGAACGCCGCTTGGTTCGCTTGCGAGCCAGAGTTGGGCTGCACGTTGGCCGCCCAGCCGTGCTTGTCCGCGCCGAAGAGTTGACGCACGCGCTCAATCGCCAAGGTTTCGGCTTGATCAACGAACTCGCAGCCGCCGTAGTAGCGCTTGCTGGGATAGCCCTCAGCGTACTTGTTGGTGAGTTGGCTCCCCTGCGCCTGCATGACCGCAGGGCTGGTGTAGTTCTCGGACGCGATCAACTCGATGTGTTCTTCCTGGCGCTGGTTTTCGCGCTGGATGACGGCGAACAACTCGGGGTCGGCACTCGCCAGCGACTGGCTGTTGGGGAAGGCGGACTTACTGCTGGGCGTGATGGTGTCTGGCATGGTGTGCGATCCGGTGGCGCGAAAATTCGGAGGAGTGATACAAGGCGGCGCAATGAAAAGCCAAAAAGTGCATTTGAATCAACGAGCTACATTGATCGACGCATTGTCGCCAAGCCGCTTGCTGCTGCACCGCAGTATCTGGCTCAGTTTAGCACCGGCACGTCACCGACGCATCCCAGAGCTACTATGGATAGCGGTGCAACGCGCCGTCCGCCGCTACCGCAAGTGCTTTGGCGCCGCTTTCTGCCAGCCACGCCAGCCCCGCCCGGCCCTTGAGCATGCTGATGGTGGTGAGTGCCCCGGCGACCATGCACGTCGGCGCGAATGCAGTGACGCACTGCAAACTCTCCGCGCCGGATACGGGCCAGCCCGCGCGCGGGTTGAGGATGTGGCAATAGCGAACGCCGTCCACATCGATATAGCGCTCATAGTCACCGCTCGTGGCCACCGCGCCGCTGGTGATGGCCAGCGTCTCCAGCAACGCACCTTCACGCCGGGGGTGCCGCACGCCGAGCGACCAAGGCCCACCATCGGCCTGCGGACCCGTCACAACGATGTCGCCACCCAGATCAACAAAGGCATGCGTGACGCTGGCGGCTTGCAGAGCCGCGGCGGCGCGATCGGCGGCGTATTCCTTGCCGAAGCCACCAAAGTCGAGTTCCATCCCGGCGCGCATGAGGCGCACAGCGTCGTCGCGGCGCTCGACGTGCTGCCAGCCGATGAGGGGCAGCAACTCGCTAATCGACTCTTGCGTCGGCAAACGCTCCACACGGAAATCCCATGCGCGGCGCAGTACGCCAGCGGTGATGTCGAACAAGCCGTCGCTCTGCGTGAAACACGCGTCGGCAAAGGCGAGCAGTTGGGCGGTTTCGGTGTCGATGGGCGTCCACTGCGCAGGCGCGGCGGTGTTGATTGCGCAGACAACGCTATCGCTCCGGTAGCGCGAGTACTTCGCTTCGATCCGCTGTACTTCGGCGATCACCGCATCTGCGACGCGCTGCGCGGTGGGCGCATCTGACGCGAACAACTCGACGCGGTTATCGCAGGCCATGGCGCGAAAGCCAAACGAGAAGCGCTGAAAGGTTGACGCGCTCACGCCAGCCGCAATTCAGTTGGCCATAGCGCGGCTGGGCAGTCACCCTCTCGCCCGGCGAACAGCGCATCGATCACTTTCTTCTCGCGCTGCTCGATGGTGCGCAAGAAAGGCCCCGCGCCCTTCATGTGGCGAAACGCCGTGAATCCCGCCTCGAGGAATGCCTGCATTTCGCCAAGCCCTGCAATCTTGGCGGGGCGGCGCAGCATTTTGAGTGCGCTGTAGATGAGCGGCTTTTTGACGACCAAATCAAGCCCCTCGCCGACCTCGTGCATCAACCGCACTTGCCGCAACCGATCATCACGGCGTCCGGCTGCACGAAACGCATCCGCATAGTTCGCCGCATCGATGGGCTGCTTGCCGAGTTGCCGTGCGAGCGCTTGGTCGAACTCTTCCGAGAGCACATCAAGCGCGAGCGCGCTTGTGACGGTGTCGAATGCGAACGGCGGCAGCAGGCGTTTGATGGTCGGATACATGCGGATCAAGTCACGATCGCGCAGCGCGGATTCCTTCTCACCATAGAGCTCGTCGAGGAAGAATGCGGTGGCCGGCGCAAAGCGTGTATCGCCCGCCAAGTCGGCATAGGTGTGCGCTAAACGCAGATGTTGCCAGCGCTTCACGCGCACGACCTGCGCGTGGAAACCGGCGTCGCGGTCTTCTAGGCCCCGTAAATGCTTGAGCCGTTCGAGATGCTCAAGCATGCCGCCTGCCCAAAACGGCGATTGCTGCGTCGCGACAATTTAGAAATATCAATCTAATTCTCTTGTGCATTGTTCTGCGTTGGTCAATGCGGCGCTGGTATTCTAGCGAGCGTTTTTGTCGCGCTGATGTGGCTCCTGATGTGACCACTGATCTGCCTCTGGGTGATGTGCGGGCAGCAACGTGCAACAACAAGCCCCGCGAGCAACGATTTCGAACAAGCAAATATGGACCTAGCGAGATGGACCTAAGCGATACAAGACTCGCCGCCCTGCAAAACGACTTTTCGCGCGCGAGCAAAGCTTACGAAGCCAACCGCATGCCGAGCGCGGACACGCGTCGCGCGTGGCTTGATCGTCTTGAGGCGTTGCTTCGCGAGAATGCAGATGACATCGTGCGGGCGATCTCCGCGGACTTCGGCCATCGCTCGGCACACGAAACGCAAATGCTTGAATTGTTTCCGGCACTTTCCGCCATCAAGCATGCACGCTCACATCTGGGTGGCTGGATGCGCCCGAAGCGGAGTTGGGCATCACTCTGGTTTTTGCCTGCGCGCAATGAACTGCGCCCGCAGCCGCTCGGTGTGGTGGGCATCATCGTTCCTTGGAACTACCCGATTCTGTTAGCGGTTTCACCATTGGTCGCGGCGCTGGCCGCAGGCAACCGCGCGCTCGTGAAGATGAGCGAGTTCACGCCAAAGACGGGCGCGTTGTTCGCCGAACTCGCGCGCACCTACTTTGCGCGCGACGAAGTAATCGTCGTCAACGGTGAGGCCGATGTCGCCGCCGCATTCTCTGCGCTACCCTTCGACCACCTGTTGTTTACGGGCTCAACGGCGGTCGGCAAGCACGTGATGCGCGCCGCTGCGGAGAACCTCACTCCCGTTACGTTGGAGTTGGGCGGGAAATCGCCTGCGATCATCGGCCCAGAGGCTGATCTCGATGAGGCCGTGGCGCAGATCATGTTCGGCAAGTGCTTGAACGCTGGCCAGACCTGCATCGCGCCTGACTATGTGCTCTTGCCGCGCGGCAAAGAAGCGGCGTTTACCGAGGCGGCGCGTCGCGTCGTCGATGCACACTATCCATCGATCACCACAAGCCCCGACTACACCGCCATCGTCAACGCGCGCCATCACGCGCGATTGCAGAGCTACCTCGACGATGCGCGTGCAGCGGGCGCGCATATCGAGCCGTTGCAATCAGCCCCCGCAGCGGCTAACCAAGACGGCGCGCAGAAAATCGTACCGACCATTGTTACGGGCGCACCGGACAGCGCGCGCATCATGCAAGACGAGATTTTTGGTCCGCTGCTTGTACTGGTGCCGTACGAGTCGTTGGCCGGCGCCGTTGAGTACGTCAACGCGCGGCCTCGTCCGCTTTCGCTCTATTACTTCGGTCGCGAACAGCGCCATATCGATTACGTGCTCGACCAGACCGTTGCAGGTGGTGTGTCGATCAACGAGACCATCCTGCATATCTCGCAAGAA
>JAJTHU010000031.1 GCA_021300055.1 Nitrosomonadaceae bacterium
AATTGATGGTCATGCGATCTCGCCCTCCGACGCTCGCGTGATGTGTCTTGGCTGAACGCTCTCCATTTGCATACTTTATGCCACCAAGCCAATTTGGCGAACGTCCACCAAGCTCTTGTCCAAGGCGCCCCGGATGAGCTGAATCATTCGGTCAATCTCCTCGCGTGTAATCACCAACGGAGGCGCAATGATCATGCGATGCCCAACCGCCCGCATCACCACACCACCTTGAAAACAATGCCCGCGGCAGCGCATACCAACCGCATCGTCCGATGAAAACAAGGTATTTTTTTCTTTGTCCTTAACCAGAATCAACCCCGCAACCATTCCACAGGTTTCTGTCATTCCAACAAGCGGGTGGTCCGCCAACTCGGAGAATTTTGCCTTTAGATATGGAGCCGTTTCCGCGGCCACACGCTCAATGACTCTCTCACGCTGCAAGATGCGGATGTTTTCTACCGCGACCGCGCAGGCAACCGGATGTCCGGAATAGGTGAAGCCATGATTAAAGTCGCCGCCTTTGCCTATCAAGACGTCCGCGACTCTGTCACCCACAGCCACTCCACCGAGCGGGGCGTAGCCAGAGGTAACGCCTTTCGCAAATGTCATCAAGTCGGGCTTTACCCCAAAGTACTCACAACCGAACCAGCGCCCGAGGCGGCCGAACCCGCAGATCACTTCGTCGGAGACTAGCAGCAAATCATACTTGCGGCAGATCCGTTCAATCTCAGTCCAATAGCCCGGTGGCGGGATGATCACTCCGCCGGCGCCCTGCACAGGCTCACCGATAAATGCGCCGACGTTTTCAGGGCCTAGCGCTAAGATTGCCTCTTCCAGCCAACCGGCGGCTTTCATGCCGAAGGCTTCGGGCGTCATCCCCTGACCGAACTCGAAAAAGTAGGGCTGCTCGATGTGATGTATACCCGCAATGGGGAGATCACCTTGGGCGTGCATGTCCACCATTCCGCTGAGGGACGCTCCACAAACAGTGCTGCCGTGATACGCATTGCGTCTAGCAATGATGGTCTTCTTGTTTGGTTGCCCCAACACATCCCAGTAGCGTCTAACCATCCGAAAAATGGTGTCGTTTCCTTCTGAGCCAGAGTTGGTAAAGAAGAAGTGGTTGAACTGCGGCGGCGTGACTTCTGTCAACAGTGTGGCCAGTTGGATTGCGGGAACAACGGCTGTGTTGAAGAAGCTGTTGTAGAAAGGCAGTCTGCGCATCTGCGCTGCAGCAGCGTGCACGAGCTCCTCGCGCCCATAACCTAAGTTCACACACCAAAGGCCCGACATGCCGTCGAGGATTTTGTTGCCCTCGGAATCCCAAATGTAGACGCCATCACCGTGCGTCACGATACGCGAGCCCGTCTTTGCGAGGTCAAGCGTGTCGGTGAACGGATGCATGTAATGCGCGCTATCCATTGCACGTAGTGTCTCCGTGTCAAAAGTATCGTTCATGATTGGCTTATCCATACTCGCGCCCATTAAACGTGGAGTAACAAGTGCTCACGCTCCCAAGGGCTAATCACCCGCATGAACTCGGTGTATTCCAACTCCTTCACCGACGTATACAGGGTCACGAACTGTTCGCCGAGTAGCTCACGAAGCGGAGTAGCTTCTCGCAACAGATCAATCGCCTCGTTCAGACTTCTTGGCAACTCATAGTCATGCGCATAGCCGTTACCCTTTAATTCTTCAGACGGCGCTAAGCCGTTGACCATGCCCAAATAACAGCACGCGAGGCTCGTTGCGAGCGCGATGTAGGGATTTGCATCAGCGCCGACGACGCGATTCTCTAAGCGGCGCGCTGCTGCACTTGAGTGAGGCACGCGGATACCAACCGTTCGATTGTCGCGCCCCCACTGGACATTAATCGGTGCGGCGGTGTCCGGCACGAGTCTGCGGTAAGAGTTTACATATGGCGCAAAGAGCGCCATCGACGCTGGAAGATAAGTCTGCAGGCCGGCGATGGCGGACTTGAACAGCGCGCTATCGCTGCCATCCTCATCCGCGAAGACGTTACGACCCGTCGCCGTATCGATGACACTCTGATGAATATGCATCGCCGAGCCAGGCTGTCCGGCGATCGGCTTCGCCATAAACGTTGCATACATGTTGTGGCGCATTGCCGCTTCTCGAACAGTACGCTTAAACAAAAACACACTATCGGCCAACTCCAAAGGATCGCCATGTAGGAAGTTGATCTCCATCTGACCCGTACCGATTTCATGGATCAGCGTATCGATCTCAAGCTCCTGCACTTCGCAGTAGTCGTAGATATCCTCAAACAGAGGATCAAACTCGTTCACAGCATTAATGCTGTATGCCTGCCTGCCTGATTCCGCCCTACCACTGCGGCCGATCGGCGGCCCCAACGGTAGATCCGGGTCGGTATTTCGTGCGACCAAATAAAACTCAAGCTCAGGTGCCACCACCGGTCGCCACCCTTTGTCTTCATAGAGTTTCAGCACGTTGCGCAAAACCGAGCGGGGTGCGTAGTTGACGAGCTTGTCACCGAAGGTGAAACAATCGTGAATCACCTCCGCAGTCGGGTCTGTCGCCCAGGGTACGATCCGCACGGTGGTCGGGTCCGGCTTCAACAACATGTCACCATCATTGGCGAGAATGATCGCGTTGAAGGCTTCATCGTTGGGCACTTCCCCTGTAACCGTCATGCCCAGAACCAATTCTGGCAAACGCATTCCGCGCTCTTCCCGGAACTTTGCGCGCGGCAAAATTTTTCCGCGTGGCGTGCCCGTGATGTCGGGAACCAAACACTCTATTTCAGTGACACTACGCCCATTCAACCAAGCATCAAGCTCGTTGAATCCCATGTTTTCCCGCTCAATGCGTCCGCTGTCATTCATGATGCAACCTTTGCCAAACTGGCGTGATTTTGGTTTGAGACATCGACGTCTAGGCGGCTCTCGCCTGCCGATACTGTCGGCAAGCGTCGCCAAACGCCGAAAATAGCAATCTTGATTCCCGATTCTCGGACGCACGCCACTCCGGGTGCCATTGCACGGCCAACGCAAAGCGGTCTTTATCTCGCACGCGAATGGCTTCAATCAAACCGTCCGGAGCCGTTGCTTCTACATCCAGCTGTTTCCCAAGTCGATCAATTCCCTGTCCATGCACAGAATTGACTGTGATGTGCTCAGCGCCCACAAAGATGGATTGAAGTTGCCCCCCAGCTGCGAGCCGGACTTCATGCGCCGGCCCATATTGGATTTCCGCAGGCTGTCCACCGGCACCGCGGTGGTCTCGCATTTCCGGGAGTCCGTGCACCGCTTGATGCAATGTGCCTCCCATGGCCACATTGAGCTCCTGAAATCCACGGCAGATGCCGAATACGGGCACCCCACGTCGAATCGCTTCCTGGACCAAAGTAAGATTGGTTTCGTCACGCTCGACGTCTTGCGGCAGCGTGTCGTCGAGAAGTTGCTGGCCATACCGGGCGGGTGCGATGTTGGACACCGACCCCGTGAGCAAGAGGCCATCGACCATATTCAACATGCGCTCAACGTCCAGCGAGGCCCCCAGGGCGGGGATCAGAACTGGTGTACCACCCGCAACCTCGGTCAGCGCACGGATGTACTTTCCACCGACAACATGAAAGTCATGTTCGCCTATGAACTTGGTACAGCAAGGCACACCAACAATTGGAGAAACGGAGTTCATGACTGCCTGCGGATAGTCGATTCAAGTTTTTGATCATGTCGTGGGCACAACCCACATCAACACGAACTATTTTCGTAGCGCATCTGAGTAAATCGTATTGGATTGTAGTTTACATTAATAAAATACAATTTGCAGCCCTAAATCCAGAAACCGCTGCGATTTTCAGATAGCGCGGTGTACAAAGAATTTCCAAGATACAATGAGTGATGAACGACCGCCGGATGGGCGGAAAACAGATTCCGCCTGTATTGCATTTACAAAATATATAGTACAATTTGCAGCCACGAATGGTTGAGTTAAAGCCACTGCTGCACCCCTCTCAGATAAATCGCGCTTCCTCAATCTCGGCAAAGGAACCTTCATGCAAGCGATTACGCATCGCCGTTGGATCGCGGCTCTGGCAGGGTTCATTGCGCTATCGATGATTTCACCGCCGGTTGCTATCGCCCAAACGACAAAGGCCGCGGCCGCGGAGGGTGCTCTAGACAAGTTTCTCGACCCGGCCTCAGCGGACGTCGCGACTAAGCTCGAAGTGTTACAGCATGCGATCTATCTCCAAGAAACACGGCTCTTGGTTATGGCATTTCGCCAGGAGTACGGGGACCGCATCCGCATGCAAGAGGTATCCTTCCCGGCGAGCGACAAGACGCTAGTACCAGGCTATATCTTTACGCCGCTCAAGCTCGACAAAGGGCGGCGCTTGCCCTGCATCATCATGGTCCATGGGGGCTACCACGAGCGCCTCGATCCGAAGTACTTCCCGATGATCGAAGTGGCGATCAATCAGGGCTATACCGTCATGTTCCCAGAGTACCGGGGAAGTCGGGGTTACGGTGCCAACCACTACGTCAACGATTACGGCGTCACCGATACGGCCGACGTGCTGGCCTCAGCAGCCCACATGGCAAAGCAGAAATTCGTGGACGCAGACCGCATGGCGATCTTCGGGCAGAGTCGCGGCGGCATGATTACGCTTTCTTCGATCCAGAAAGAGCCCAAGCGATTCAAGGCCGCAGTCGACGTCGTGGGTCTCACCGACATGGTTGCCTTCATGTCCTATAAGCCGGACTGGCGCCGTCGTGCCACAGCGAAGGACAGCAGCCTATTCAAGGGCAAGCTCCCGGATGAAAATCTCGCCGCCTACATGGAGATCTCGCCGCTCAATAACGTCGACGCAATTCAAACGCCATTGTTGGTGATGGCAACGACCGGTGACAAGATCGCGCCGCTCACGCTGCACACAGGTCGCCTGATTGATGCCCTCAAGGCAAGAGGGAAGAACCACGAAGTCAAAATTCATGAGAACGCCCCTGGTGGTCATGTCTTCCTAATGGGGGATAGCGACGAAGCAGAGGATGCGATCAAACGCATTTTCGATTTCATCGGCCGCCATCTAAAGAAATAGACCGAAAGTAGAGGCTCCGACATGAACCCATTTCGCGCACTTCTTGCCATCGGTCTGACAGTAATCGCATGGTCTTCAGCCGTTAACGCTGCCGCCCTGCCAGATCCAATCGAATCCGGCCCGACGGGGCTGGCCATCGAGTATCACGTTTCACCGGCTGACAGACCCGCGCTGCGCAAGTTGATGCAGTCGAGCGGAATCAAACAATTCGAAAGCTGGAAGGCGCAGAGCATCATCAAGCACTACCAATTGCTGTTCAATCGTTATGTCGATTCACAGAACTGGGACATGATGGCTTTCGTGACCTTCAACACGTTTTCAGATGTGGCGCGCTGGAAAGCGATTGAGAATAGGACCCCCGCCGGCTTGCCTCTCGCGGCACTTAAATTGACCAAGAACATCCGCACCACCCCCGCTGACTTGTACTTCCAGGGCGGCACTTATGCGTCCCGACCTGCCACGACTAAGTCGGTATTTTTGATCATCCCCTACGACTACACGGTTTCAACAGCGGAGTACATCAAATACTCGGCAGGCTACATCGTTCCACAGTTTGATGGCTGGCTCGCCGAAGGTGTGCTTGCGAGCTACGGGATTTACCTTGGAAGATATGCCGTTGACCGCCACTGGTCGGCGTTGCTCGTACTTGAATACAAGGATGATGCAGCGCTTGGCCTTCGCGAGAAAACCATTGCGAAAGTCCGCGCTTCGCTCCGCGAAAATCCAGCCTGGAAAGCCATTAGCGACAACAAGCAAAACGTCCGCGTCGGGCGTGCTTACATCATGGCGGATCCACTGCTGCCGTAGGCAGCGCTGACATAAGACACTTACGAAACGAATGCAAAACAAGGAAGGCTTCATGGCGACGAACAAAGAATGGATGGCTAGGAGAAGTGCGGCAGTTGCTCGTGGTGTTGGGCAAACGCACGGGATCTTTGCCTCGCACGCTGAGAACGCAGAACTCTGGGACATCGAGGGTCGCCGCTATATCGATTTTGCTGGGGGAATCGCCGTCCTTAACACCGGACATCGCCACCCCAAAGTTATGGCTGCAGTAGATGAGCAACTCAAGCGCTTTACCCACACCTGTTTTCAGGTGATCGCCTACGATGGTTATGTCGAAGTCTGCGAGAAGCTAAATGCGCTCGCCCCCGGCAACTTCCCAAAGAAATCTCTACTGCTTACCAGCGGCGCGGAGGCCTTAGAAAACGCGATCAAGATTGCACGTTCATATACGGGTCGTTCAGCTGTGATTACCTTTACCGGTGGCTACCATGGCCGGACGTTGATGACCCTTGCGATGACCGGCAAAGTGGCTCCTTACAAGTTGGGTTTCGGTCCGTTTCCCGCTGAGGTGTTCCACGCGACCTTTCCCAACGCACTTCACGGCGTGAGCATTGACGACGCCAAAGCTTCACTCGATCAGATCTTCAAGAACGACGTCGAAGCAGCGCGCGTTGCTGCTATTGTGGTTGAGCCAGTACAGGGTGAAGGCGGTTTTTATGTCGCCCCCCCTGAGTTTTTGCGGTATTTGCGCCAACTTTGCGACGAATACGGCATCGTCTTGATTGCTGACGAGGTCCAAACCGGCGCGGGGCGGACGGGAACCTGGTTTGCGATGTCGCACAGCGGCGTTATTCCCGACCTAACGACGACGGCGAAATCACTGGCCGGGGGATTCCCCCTATCGGCAGTAGTCGGGCGTGCTGACATTATGGATGCACCGGCTCCCGGTGGACTTGGCGGCACCTATGCTGGGTCACCTGTTGCCTGCGCTGCTGCGATTGCAGTGATGCAAGCTTTCGACGAGGAGCAATTGCTGGAAAAAGCGAATGTCGTGGGGCTGCAACTCACGGAAAGGCTGGCTCAGATGCAACAGCGCTTCCCAGTAATCGCCGAGGTTCGCGGACTCGGTGCCATGGTCGCTATCGAGCTTTTCGAGTTGGACGGTAAACATAATCCCAGCGCCTCACTCGCCAAGAACATCGTCACACGAGCTGCCGAGAAAGGCCTCATCCTTTTGTCCTGCGGCGTGTATGGCAATGTCATCCGTATCCTTGTACCTCTTACTGCAAGCGCAGAGTTAATCGCTGAGGGCCTAAATATTCTGGATGAAGTGCTGCGCGAGCTTTGTAATGTCGCCGCTGCAGCATGATTTCAACTGCACCAATCTGACAACAGAACGCATATGTCCTCCACAATTGGCTCAACCAGAAGCTTTGTAATTGCATTTGCGGTCTCATGCCTCTTGCTTTGCTGCAATGGCGTGCACGCTCAACCAGTCAGCGGTTATCGCCTCGACGAAGCTGTAACCCTGCCAAGCACCAATACCAGCTGGGACTACATAGAACTAGACCAAGCTCGCGGCTATCTTTTTGTTGCGAGGCGTGGTGATGGTTTGACGATTTACGACGTCCGAAAGAAGAAACTCGTTGCTAATGTGAGCGGCACGACGGGCGCCAACGGGATACTCTTGCTACCCGCTTTAGACCGCATTCTCATTGCAAACACTGATGGCACAGTTACGGTCATCGCTTACAAAAGCCTGAAGGTCATCGACCGGGTCAAGGTGGACAACGCTTCGCTTAATGCTGGCTTCGTCGAACCAATGTCCGGCAAAGTTTTCTTGGTGACTGCAACTCGCGAGAAGGTATCAACCCTCTTCCAAGTCGATCCCCAGACTGGCGCAACGTTGGCAAAATTCGATTTCGCTACTACGAAGATTGATACACCTGCAGTTGATGGTAAAGGCACAATTTTTGTCCCTATGCGCTACCAAAATCAAATCGCACGAGTTTCTGTGAGCGATATGAAGGCCTCTGCGGTTTGGCCAACCGGTGATTGTGTAAACCCAGTGGCCATGGAGTATGACCAGGCACACAACCGTTTGCTGGTTGCCTGCCGCGGAGAAAAACCGGTGTTCATCGCCATGGATTCGTCCACTGGCAAAATCGTTTCAACCTTACCAATTGGCCGTGGCGTAGACGGCTTGGTTGTTGACCGCGAAAATCGAATGATAGTGACATCAAATGGTGCTGACGCTAACTTAGTGGTCATTCGCCAACACAGTGCAAACGAATACAAAATTGTCGAAGTCGTGGCAACGCGGCCGATGGCGCGGACGATGGCCATGGATCAGAGCAGCAAGCGGTTGTTTCTGGTCACCGCAGAGCATACGACTGGAATGACCGGCGCTGACGGCAAGTCGCTGCCGCCGCACTTCCACACGAATACATTTTCGATTTTGAGCTACGCCAAAGCACAGTAACGAAACCGATCGCGCCATCGGCGAGCGACGCCGCTAATCCATAACAACCGAATGATCCCGTTATGAGCATGCTGCCACCGTTTTATCGACAGCCCAAATTTCTATTAGACGGAGATTGGGTTACCGGGTCAGGCAGCCTGACTCACCGCCTTGTCAATCCAGCAACGGGGCTTGCAATATCGGAGTATCAATCTGCCAGCGTCGCGCAGCTTGATACTGCGCTTGGTGCGGTGGAGAAGAGTTTTCCCGGCTGGCGGGCAACACCAGCAGTAGAGCGCGGCCGTATCTTGCGACAAGGTGCAGCCCTCATGCGCCAGCGGATTGAGGAAATTGCCACCCTACTCACCACAGAACAGGGCAAACCGCTCGCCGAGGCTCGCGCTGAGATCCTGGCTACTGCTGAAATGTTCGAGTGGTTTGCGGAAGAAGCCGTGCGCGCGTACGGCCGCATCGCACCTCCGCGTGCTTCC
>JAJTHU010000321.1 GCA_021300055.1 Nitrosomonadaceae bacterium
CACGATTGGGTGTGACGCCGCCGCAGCGAAAACCCACTGCCACTCGCCAAGTGGCAGCGTTGCGTAGCCACCGCCCGAGGGTATGTTGGCGCTAGCGCCAATGATCATGTCGGCGCGCCCACCTACCAAGGCATCCCAGGTGCCACCCAGCACCTCCGTCGACAACCGTATCCGCGTTCCGGTGCGTTGCGCGACAAACCGTTCAACCAGCGGGAATAGCGCCTCCTCGCCGATGATCGTGTCTACGGCGATGCGAAGCTCGGTCTCCCAGCCTCGCGCCACCTGCTGGATGCGATTCTCCAAGTCTTTCGCGGCGCGCAGCAGTGTGCGCCCCTCATTCAGAAGCTCGTGTCCAGCGGGGGTGAGGACCGCTCGGCGACCGACGCGCTCAAAAAGGGCGACACCCAGATCCCCTTCCAGCTGCTGCACGGTATAGCTCAGCGCTGACGGGACGCGGTGCATTTCGGTTGCCGCCCGGGCGAACGAGCCATTGCGCGCGATGGCGTCGAGCACGGACAGGGCGTCAAGCGAGATTTTCATGGGGGAAGGGACGTGTCAGCACCATGCAGACGACTGGCACCGCCTATTTAATCAAAATATTTGAATAGATAAGTCGAAATTATCCGCTTGTCCTGCGGTGTATTCAACCACAACATAGCTCTTTCAATCGAAATAAACCTTGGTTTTTTTGCGGGGATTAACCTCAAAAAACTTGAATTTTTAGACGCATCAGGGTGGGGCGGGCGCGGATCGGCCTGCAAATAAGCGAACGCGCCGCCCCGAAGTGCCCGACGCGTGCGGACAGTAAGGAGAGCAAACATGATGGAACTACGTCGATCCCAAGAACGCGGCTACGCCGACCACGGCTGGCTGAAGAGTTACCACAGCTTTTCGTTCGCCGATTACTACGATCCCCAGTTCATGAACTTTGGACCGCTGCGCGTCATTAATGAAGACCGTATCGCAGCGGGGATGGGCTTTGGAACCCACGGCCACCAGAACATGGAGATCATCAGCTACGTGCTCGATGGTGCGCTCGCGCATAAGGACAGCATGGGCAATGGCTCGTCGATTCGCCCCGGCGATGTGCAGCGCATGAGTGCTGGCACAGGCGTGATGCACTCTGAGTTCAACCATGCGCGCGACCAGACGACGCACTTCTTGCAAATCTGGATTCAACCGAACCAGTTCGGCATCCCGCCATCGTACGAAGAAAAGCATTTCGGTGAAGCTGAGAAGCGCGGCAAGCTGCGCGTCATTGCCGCGCCCGATGCGCGCGATGGCGCCGTGAAACTACACGCTGACGCCACGATCTACGCCGGACTCTTTGACGGCGCCGAGAAAGTCACGCTGAGTATTCCAGCTGGGCGGCGCGCGTATGTGCATGTTGCACGGGGGGCACTCACGGTAAACGGACAGCAGCTCGTTGCTGGCGACGCCTTGAAGCTCGTTGATGTTGATGCTGTGTCCTTGTCAGGTGGCGTGGCCGCCGAAGTGCTGGTCTTCGACCTCGCTTGAATCTTCGACTTCAGGAAAGCCAGAGCATGCGAGCCATTGAGCGCGTCATTCAAGCGCACCGCGCACCGGTCGGTACGTTCTCCGTACTACGTGCGTTGCCAGACCGTCAGCGCCGATCCATCGGCCCATGGGTGTTCCTCGATCATTTCGGTCCGTTTCGCGTCAAGCCCGGTGAGGATGGGGTTGGTCCGCATCCGCACGCCGGAATCGAAACGGTGACGTACCTGTTTTCGGGGCGAAACGAGCACCTGGACTCCGCCGGGCACCGCGGTATTGTTGGACCAGGTGGTGCACAGTGGATGACCTCTGGCCGAGGCATCGTCCATGCAGAGTATCCGCTGCCAGAAAATGAGGCCGAGATGACGCAGCACGGCCTTCAGCTGTGGACCACGCTGCCGCGCGCCCTCAAATCGATGGCGCCGCGCTATCAGCGAATTGAGGCCGCTGATATTCCGGTAGTCACCGTTGGTGGCAGCACCGTACACGTCGTCGCCGGTGAATTTGTGGGCGACGAAAGTGCTTCTTCACGCGCGACTGCAGGGCCGGCCGAGGTGCTCATGCCGACCCTGCTCTGGCATGTGACCATCGCGCCCGAAGCGCGCTTTGTTTGCCGCGTACCAAGTGGTTTTGAGCTCGGCGCTTACGTGGTTGGCGGGCGCGGCGGCTTCTCCGCCGGGCTGCAGCGCGTCGAGCGCGGCGCGCTGGTTGTGTACGCAGATGTGTCAACGACGGATGGCCCTAGCGAAGTCGAAATCGTGAACACCGGCCGTGAGTCGCTTGAAGTGATGCTGCTTGGCGGCGCGCCTGCCGAAGGGCCACTCGTATTCCACGGCCCGTTTGTCATGAACAGCGTCGACGACGTACGCGCGGCTGAGAAGCGCTACCTCAGCGGGCAGATGGGGGCGCTGTGATGGAGGCTTTGTCCAAACGCTGAGCTTTTCGCGAGTGCGGCTGAACATCGCACTCACCTCGTTGTCTGATTGGTTTCTTTTTTCTCACTAAGGAGTTAAACGCATGATGAATACCTTCAATCGCGGCCTGAAGCTCGCCGTATTTGCCCCTGCAGTGTTGAGCGCGGCCGTTGCTGCCTCCATCCTGACGACGCCAGCAATTGCACAGAGCGGCGCGCCGTTCAGCAAAGAGTTCTCCGCGCAACCAGCCGGTGAATACGTGCTCGACAAAGCACACGCCTCTGTCACATGGCGCATTTCGCACTTGGGCTTGTCGCAG
This sequence comes from Nitrosomonadaceae bacterium, assembly GCA_021300055.1. GTDB lineage: Bacteria > Pseudomonadota > Gammaproteobacteria > Burkholderiales > Usitatibacteraceae > UKL13-2. The sequence goes on from JAJTHU010000321.1 coordinate 2,749, forward strand.
TACACAGCACGCTTTGACAAGATGGACGGCAAGATGAACTTCGCTTCAGGTCAGCCAAACGCCAGCAGCGTTGAATTCACCATCGACGCGACGTCGATTAACACCGGACTCGCACCGTTCAATAAGAAGCTGCAAGGTGCCGAATATTTCGCCGCTGAGAAGAACCCGAACATCACCTTCAAGTCCACCAAGATCGAACCGATGCCGAACAACAAGTTTCGGATGACAGGCGACATGACCTTGCGTGGCGTGACCAAGCCGATGGTTTGGGATGTCACGTTCAACGGCGGTCTCTACAACAACTTCGCGCAAGCGCACGCCGTGGGTTTCTCAGCGAAGGGCATCGTTAAGCGCTCGGAATGGGGCATGAAAGAACTCATCCCGATGATTGGTGATGATGTCGAAGTGCTGGTTGAAGTTGAATTCAACCGCCGCCCACAGAACTAAAGCCGCCCACGTTCTGAGAGACACAACATGTCAGGCTCATCCTCATCGCCGCACTACACCAACACCGCGATCGTTCTGCACTGGGTGATGGCGCTGTCCATATTTGCGGCGTTGGCGATGGGCCTGTACATGGTGGACTTGCGCATTAGTCCGCAAAAGCTTCAGCTTTACTCGTGGCACAAGTGGCTAGGCATCACGATCTTTATCCTCGCTGCGATTCGCTTGCTGTGGCGCTTGCGCTACGCGCCACCAGCCGAGCCGCACATGCCAGCCTGGCAACAGCAAGCCGCGCGTTGGGGTCACCGTTTGTTTTATGTGATGTTCTTTGCGATTCCGCTCTCGGGCTGGCTGTTCTCGTCGGCCAAGGGTTTTCCCACCGTTTACCTGGGATTGTTCCCGCTGCCTGATCTCGTTGACAAGAACGAAGAGCTCGCAACAGTCTTTAAGGCGATACATCGATACGCCGGTTACGCGCTTGGTGTGATGGTGTTGGGGCACATCGCTGCCGCGATCCAGCACGAACTCGCCACACCCAAGCAAATGCTGCGGCGCATGTTGCCCGCAGCGCTATTCAAAAAATGAGCATCCAGTAAGGAGACGCACGATGAACTATCGATACGCAATGACATTGCTTGCCGCTGCAAGCATGAGTATCGGGCTCGGGGTGAGCGGCATCACTGACGCCAACGCCGCCAATCTCAAACTCGACGCTGCCAAGAGCAGCCTCGAATTCAGCTTTTCGCAGCTCGGCGTACCGATGAAGGGCAAGTTCACCAAGTTCAGCGCGAATGTTTTCTTCGACGCCAAAAAGCCGGAAGCCACCAAGGCTGATTTCACGGTCGATCTGAACTCGGTGAGCCTCGGTGCGGCAGATTACGACGCTGAAACGAAGAGCCCGCTCTGGTTGAATACCCGCGCGTTTCCAAACGCTACGTTTGTCGCTGAGCGTGTTGCTTCGGTTGGGCCAGGACGCTTTGAAGCGACCGGCAAACTCAGCATCAAGGGCGCGACGCAACCAATCAAGGCAACGTTCACCTACACCGATGGTGCGAACCCGGTCGTGGAGGGAAGTTTCCCGATGAAGCGGCTCGCGTGGAAGATTGGCGATGGTGAGTGGAAAGATACCTCCATCGTTGCGGACGACGTCACCGTGCGTTTTCGCTTCGTTACCTCCAAATAAAGAAAAACAGACAGGGACATCATGACCACTCAGATCATCGCGTTTGCCGGATCGGTTCGCAAACACTCCATGAATCGCGCAGCGCTTGGCCTCGCTGTTGAGGGCGCGCAAGCAGCCGGTGCGTCCGTTGAAGTGATCGAACTCGCCGCATATCCGATGCCGCTTTACGATGCTGATTGGCACGCGGCAAATGGTGTGCCCGAGAGCACGCGCGCCTTGCGCGAAAAGATGCGCACCGCGGCAGGGCTGCTCATCGCAAGCCCTGAGTACAACTCATCGCTTACGCCGCTACTGAAGAACACCATCGATTGGTTATCGCAGTCGGTTGAAACTGGTCTGGGTGCGGGTGGCGGGCGCATGCCGTTTGATGGCAAGGTGGCGGGGCTGCTCGGTGCTTCTGCGGGTGCGTTCGGCGCGATCCGCGCACTGCCGCACGTGAGTTTCATCCTGAGCAACTTGGGATGCGTTGTGTTGCCCGTGGTCGCTGTGCCGGGCGCGGACAAGCTCTTCGACGCCGAGGGCCGCGTGGCGAACGAGCGCGCTGCAAGCGGACTGCGCAAACTGGGTACATCCGTCGCAACCTTTGCGGCGCCTCGATAGCGACTCGCTATTGATCCGATTGGAAGGATTCATTGGTAATCGGCGTACGGCTACGTAAAGTATCAAGATCAACATCACCGAGCAGGAGGCCGGAATGGCTAAGCGATACGAAACCAAAATCGATATGGGTAAGAAACAGCGTGAAGCAGTCACCAAGCTGTTGAACGTGCGCCTTGCAGATGCCATCGATCTCTCGTTGGCGGGCAAGCAGGCTCATTGGAATGTCAAGGGGCCCAACTTTCTGTCTTTACACGAATTGTTCGACAAGATTGTCGGTGCGGCGCAAGGCTGGGTTGACGACATCGCTGAACGCGCGATCGCGTTAGGCGGCCACGCGAGCGGCACCGTACAAGTTGTGGCCAAATCGAGTACGCTGAAGGCTTACCCCGTCGGCATCACGGCGTCGACTGACCATTTAGAGGCGATGGCGACAACCCTCGCGCAATTCGGCAAACTGGTGCGCGCAGCGATCGATGAGGCGGACAAACTTGGCGACGCTGACACGGCGGATCTCTTCACAGGGATTTCGACCGACGTCGACAAATACCTTTGGTTCGTCGAAGCGCACTTGCAGTAAATAGCAGTCCGTCGTTACCAATTTCTTAACCTTTCGCGAGCGTCCCCATGGCCGTCCTAGAACTCACCAAAGAAAATTTCAACGCCACTATCGAAGGTGGCAAGACGGTCATCATTGACTTCTGGGCGCGTTGGTGTGGCCCGTGTCGCGCGTTTGCGCCGACGTTTGAGGCTGTGTCTGAAGAATTCCCAGACGTGGTGTTCGCGAAGATCAATACCGAGGAAGAACAAGAACTCGGTGCCGCGTTCAATATCCGCTCGATCCCCACCTTGATGGTGTTCCGCGAACAAGTCATTTTGTTTTCGCAGGCGGGCATGTTGCCAAAGTCGGCGTTGCAGGAAGTCGTACGCAAATCCCAAGAGCTCGACATGAGCAAGGTGCACGCCGAAATCGCGCAGCAAAGCGCCACCACGAACTAGTCACAGACCGCGCGGCGATTTGCGCATTGCGCGCCAAGTTCCACTGCACGCGGTGCGCGTGCCGGATTTGCAAAGTCCTTAATCGGCGGGTGTTTTCGGGCAAAAAATGCCTGAAAACGCCCGTCTTTGCTTGGGTTTGTTTTTCGCAAACGGGCCGCGTATTGGGCCCTGCGTCCTCCCTTGGCACGCATCAAGCGCAACTGAAGTGCCATAATCCGCACTCTTTTTTGCGCGGATGCACCGAGTGACCAACACCACCCCTGCCTTCGATTCTGCTTTTGGGTTGCTACGTGAGGCGTTCTTGCGCGACGAAGCAACCGTGCTCGGCGAACTACTCGCGTTTGCGCAGCCCGATGCGGCGCTGTCGCAGGAGATTCAAGCGCGTGCGCAGCAGTTGGTGGAAGCGGTACGTCGCAACCAGTCGGCTGGCGCGGGGATGCAGTCATTCCTGACCCAGTACGATCTGGGGTCGCAAGAGGGCGTATTGCTGATGTGCGTCGCCGAAGCGTTGCTGCGCATCCCCGACGCGCCGACGGCGGACAAACTGATCCGCGACAAATTTGGTCAGGGCGACTGGCGCAAACACATGGGCGCCTCCGACTCGCTGCTGGTCAATGCCGGCACCTGGGGCATGATGCTCACCGGCAAGTTGGTGACCGTGAAGCCCGAAGACCTCGCCGACGTCGGTGGCTGGCTAGGCAAACTCGCTAACAAACTCGGCGAGCCCATTGTGCGCACCGCGCTTCGCCAAGGCATGCGCCTAATGGCTGAGCAGTTTGTCATGGGCCGCGACATCGATGAAGCGCTCGCACGCAGCCGTTCGTCTGAGCAAGCGCGCTATCGACATTCGTTTGACATGCTCGGCGAGGCGGCAATGACCGCGGCCGATGCGGAACGCTACTTTCATGCCTATGAGAGTGCGATTACGTCGATCGCTGCCAGTGCGCGTGCGGCGCAACCCGGCGCGAGTGTTTTCGATGCGCCGGGCATATCGGTAAAGCTGTCGGCACTCCATCCACGCTACGAACACGCCAACCGCACGCGCGTGCGCGACGAGATGTTGCCCAAGCTGATGCGGCTCGCTGAAATGGCGCGCGACGGTGGCATCGGCCTCACCTTCGATGCGGAAGAAACTGAGCGCCTTGAGTTGTCGCTCGAGTTGTTCGCCGATGTGTTTGGCGATCCGCGCTTCGCGGGGTATGAAGGCTTGGGGCTCGCGGTGCAGGCATATCAAAAGCGCGCCATGCCGGTCATCGAATGGCTCATCGCACTATCGACCAAACATCAACGCCGCATCATGACGCGTTTGGTCAAAGGCGCTTACTGGGATACGGAGATCAAGCGCGCGCAAGTGCAGGGCCTCGCGGGCTACCCCGTCTTCACGCGCAAGGTCAACACGGACGTTTCGTATCTTGCGTGTGCGCGCCGCATGATGGAAGCGCCACAAGCGTTTTATTGCCAGTTCGCCACCCATAACGCGCACACCGTGGCGACGATTCTGTGTCGCGCGCAAGCTAGTGGGCTCGCGTTCGAGTTCCAGCGCCTGCACGGAATGGGCGTCGAACTCTACGACGAGGTGCGTGCGACTACAGGCGTGCCGTGCCGCGTTTATGCGCCTGTTGGCAGTCATGAGGATCTGCTGCCTTACTTGGTTCGTCGTTTGCTCGAGAACGGCGCTAACTCATCGTTCGTCAACCGAATCGCCGATCCGCAAATTGCAATCGACGACGTGATTGCCGATCCTATCCTGATCGCGGAACACAATATGCCTAAGGCCAACCCCAAGTTACCGTCTCCTCGCGAAATGTTCGCCGCGGCTGACATCGCGCGACGCAACTCGTCAGGCTTCAGCTTCGCGGAAGTGCCCGCACTCGAAGCGCTGCTGCGCGACGCGGCACCCGCTTTGGCGAAGCAAGATTGGCTCGCACAACCCATCATCGCGGGCAAGCCTGTGCGCGGCAACCCGGTCGCCATACACTCGCCCGTCGATGGGTCTCTATTAGGAACTGTCGAAGAGGCCGACACCGCCTTGGTCGGTTTGGCACTTGACCTCGCACGCGCGTGGCCGGGCATGGAGGCTACCGAGCGCGCCGACGTGCTTGACCGACTCGCGGATTTGGTCGAGTCGAATGCGCCGCGCTTGATGGCGCTGATGGCGCGCGAAGCCGGCAAAACCTATCCTGATAGCTTGGGCGAAGTACGCGAGGCGGCTGACTTCTGTCGCTATTACGCCGCGCTGTGCCGGCAGCATTTTGTGTCGCCGCTGCGGTTGCCGGGGCCAACGGGTGAGTCCAACGAGCTCAGTTTGCATCCGCGCGGCACGTTTGTTTGCATCTCACCTTGGAACTTCCCACTCGCCATTTTCTTGGGGCAAATCGCGGCTGCGTTTGCGGCGGGCAATGCGGTTGTCGCCAAGCCTGCGGAGCAGACGCCGTTGGTCGCGGCCGAAGCCGCGCAGCTGATGCTCGAAGCGGGCGTCCCCGCCGCTGCCATTGCATTGCTGCCGGGGCGAGGCGAGACCGTCGGCGCCAGTTTGGTCAGCGATCCACGCGTCGACGGCATTGCATTCACAGGTGGTACCGCAACCGCTCACGCCATCAACACCACGCTCGCGCGTCGTGAAGGCGCAATCGTTCCCTTCATCGCTGAGACGGGTGGCTTAAATGCGATGATTGCCGACTCGTCAGCGTTGCCTGAGCAAGTCGTAAACGACGTCATCGCATCGAGCTTCAATAGTGCGGGACAACGCTGCTCGGCGTTACGCATCCTTTGTGTGCAACGCGATATCGCTGAGCGCGTCAAGGAACTGCTCAGTGGCGCCATGCAAGAGCTTCGCGTGGGTGATCCTGCGGACCTGCGCACCGATGTCGGCCCGGTCATTGATCGTGACGCACTCGAAATGCTGGTTGCGCACCGGGAAAAAATGGCACGCGAGCACCACCAAATTGGTCAGTTGCGTCTGCCAACCGATTTGCCGAGCGGACACTACTTCGCTCCATGTGCGTTCGAAATTCCGCGTTTCGACACGATTCGCTCCGAAGTCTTCGGGCCGATTCTGCACATTCTCGCGTTCGATGCGTCTGACCTCGATGCGCTGCTCGACCAAATCAATGCGGCAAGCTACGGCTTGACGCTCGGGGTGCACTCACGAATAGAGGAGACCATCCGCCAAATCCGTGCCCGCGCGCGTGTCGGCAACCTCTACGTCAACCGCAACCAGATCGGCGCGGTTGTGGGCGTGCAGCCCTTTGGCGGCGAGGGGCTATCGGGCACTGGCCCGAAAGCGGGTGGTCCGCACTACTTGTTCCGCTTTGCCACCGAGCGGACGTTTACTGTCAATACCGCCGCGGCAGGGGGAAACGCCGCGCTAATCGCGTCGTCCGAGTGAATCGCCTGCCTGTGCGGTGCTTCACGTTTCCGCACGCGGGTAGCCGATGGACCTCGACCTAGGAGGCCGTCAGGTGGCTGTCATGCAAGTACCGGAGAATAGGGGCATGAGCATGTTTTCTCCTGTGTTTTTCGGTGGTATCCGCGCCCCGTTGAGGTCTGCCTTGGCTGGCGTGCTTGCCGCAAGCCTGCTGTCCGGATGCAGTTTGTTGCCTTCGCGACCAGCATTCGAGCGGCCTGACGCAGTGTCGCTGTTTTCGCAGGCGACGCCCGGTGAGCCGCATCCGCTTACTTGGCAGCCGATGATCATTACGCGTTTCAACAAGCTTACCGAGTACACCATCGTCGACCACGACGGCGAGCGGGTGCTGCGGGCGCGTGCGGCCAAATCAGCATCTGGTCTAGTGCAGGATGTTGCGATTGATCCGCAGCGGTATGCAATTGTGTTTTGGCGCTGGAAGGCAATGAACGCGTTGCCGGAGGCCAACCTCGCGCGTGCGGGGATGGACGACTCACCTGCGCGGCTCATCGTCGGGTTCGACGGGCCGCTTGAGAAACTCGATATCGAGGACCGCGCCATGGCGAGCATGGTGAAGCTCATCAGTGGCCGCGAAATGCCTTATGCCAGCTTGATCTACGCGTGGGAAGGGAAGTTGCGCCCGGGAACCGTCATCGACAACCCACACTCGTCGCGCGCCAAAATCATCATCGTTGAGTCTGGCGAGGCGAACGTCGGTCAATGGCGATCGTTTCGACGCAATATCGTCGAGGACTTCCGACGCGCCTTCGGCGAGGCACCGGGCAAGATTATTTCCGTCGCCGTGGGCACTGATACCAACCGCACCGAATCCGACGCGGTGACCTACTACGGTGATATCCGCATTAACGCGGATTGAGCGCTAGACGAGCTTCACGCCTTCGGGGTGATGTTCACCCGAGAAAAGCACCAGCATCGATTGCCCCTCGCGCCTCCAAAAGTCGATGGCGTCCTCGAACAGCTCAAGCACCGTTTCGAGTTCGCTTTCGTGGTGCGAAAAGAAGGCATCGGTATGGTCGAAGTAGATGCAATAGCCCTCCGCCTGAACCCAGTCCATATCGGTGATGCAATCGTAAAACGCGTCCCAATTTCGACCAAAGTGAGATGGAAATTTCATGACCACAGATGCGTGGTTCAGAAACTGTTCCTTGCCCTCAATCTTTTGACCCTCCAAATGAAAGAAGGCCATCCCCTTCAGGCGCGCGAGTTTGGCGAGCTCAGGGACACTCGCGTGTGATTTGAGCCAATAAAGGCCGCGTGGGTGGTCGCTCGACAGGATGTTCTTCAGCTCAAAGGAGGGCATGTTTACTCCAGGATGCGCTTGAACGAGGCGTAATGATCGGAAGTGTAATAGCAGGTAGATCGTGCGGAATCGCGTAGCGAAGCAGGGTCGCCACCACAAACAATACGCCTTGCGCCACGATCGCGGGAGCCAGGGGTGATGACCGTGTACTCGGAGTAAAAGCCACGCGGCTGCTTTGGTAAGATGCGCTCGCGGTTACCAAAGGTCGAGCCATCTTTGCGGGGGAAGGGGAACGGCCCGCCCTTGCGAATCAGCGCCA
>JAJTHU010000065.1 GCA_021300055.1 Nitrosomonadaceae bacterium
AGCGCTAGCGCTAACCGCCGCGGTGCAGTCGCCCGGCGATGTGGATGCGGTCATCGGCCTTTCGCCTGCCTATCGAATCCGCTCGAATTTTCTGGCGAGGCAGGCCCAATGGATAGGCGTCCTCCGTCCCTGGCTGGACTTGGGTCCGCGCGAGGATTTTGCGCGTTACGGCGCGATGCCGACGAGGGGTATTGCCTCCACTATGGCCGTGCTGGGTACCCTGGAGGCGCAGATACGTAGACAAGGACCGCTAAGGACGCCCTGGCTGGTCGTGCAGAGCGAGGATGACGAAGTGATCGATGTGGCCTGGAATCGGCAATTCTTCGCCAACCATGTCGGTGATTCGCGCAGCAAGTTCCTCAATTACTTTTCTATCCCGCCGGCGCAAACAGAGGGCGATCGGTTGGTTTGGCTCCCGGCGGCTGACCCCTCGCTGCGGGTGGTGGGAATTTCCCATCTCGCTGTGCACATCTCACCAGAGAACCCGCACTATGGTGAGTCGGGCACCTACCGCAATTGCGGCAGCCCGCCCTTCCGTACGGAAGAGTAGGTTCGAGCATGCAAACAAGCGCAGCGGGTGTGGTATGGCGTTGGAGGGCAGTCGCCACCTCCCGGAGAGGCGGGTGCGCGCGCGACGTTCAATCCCCACTATTGGGATCTTGAACTTCGAATTGGCGAGTTCCTTAACAGGGTTGATGGTCAACATAGGTCTGCAATGGAAATGGCTACGTTCTGAGCAGCTTGTATTTGATTGAAAAGCTGGTTCGCGAATAGCGGCGGGAAGACTAGATAATCGTAAAGACACTGGTCAGTCGCGCTCCCACAAATCCCGCCATAACCCTTATACGAATCTGCTTCAGTGATGCGCAGAAGCAAGCCGTATTCCGAGCAGCTTTGGCCGCAGCGCTGGACTCTCAGGTTCGAAATTGAGCGAGAAGCCTTTTTTCCTGCTGCTTCCAGTCCGCCGGGAACGGCTCCAGCAGGTGTCGCATCGCTAGCCAAGCGGGGTGCTTGCCATCCAGGATCGCCTGCACGACGACCGGCGAGAGGTAGGCCAGCCGTAGGATTCGACTGACATAGGACGGATTGATTTTTCGGCTGCGGCCAAGTCCTCAATGGTCGCGTACGTGCCGTCGTACAGAAATCGCTGCCAACGGAAACCGCGCGCGATCACTTTGATCATGGTGTTGTCTATGGTCGCCTCACGGCGTACCACGCCCCGAGATCCATCAGGCCGCACGATCACAGTCCAGTATTCCGCCGCATGTCGGGCCAGCATTCCGGCTGAAGCCGGGCCAAGCTGGAGCGGGATAACCCTGCTACCGTCGTTGCCTTTTTGGAGGTGACGGTGGCGCAATCAACGTTATCCATGCGCAAGATTTCAGAAGTACTCAGGCTCAAACACGAGCAAGGTTTGCCTGAACGCACCATTGCTGCCACGTGTGGCATGGCGCGCTCGACCGTCCAAAGCCTTCTTAGCCGCTGCCGCACCGCCGGTCTGGGCTGGCCGTTGTCAGCCAAGATGGACGAAGCCGCGCTCCATGCGCTGGTCTATCCAGCCACCCCATGCGACAACGACATCGTGCTCCCGGACTTCGCCGCCATCGAGAAGGAGCGCACCAAGAAAGGCGTGACGCTCCTCCTGCTGCGGCAAGAGTACAAGGCAGTCCACCCCAACGGGCTGCAATACAGCGCCATCTGCGAGCGCATTGCCGCTTTCCGGCAGACGCAGGATGTCGTACTGCGCCAGAGCTACCGCCCTGGCGAGAAGCTGTTCGTCGATTTCGCGGGGCCAACGCTGTGCATCACAGACCGCGAAACAGGCGTGGTAAAGCAGGCCTCCATCTTTGTCGCCGCGCTGGGTTACTCCAACTACACCTGTGCGCTGGCCACCCCCGGTCAGACCACCGCCGACCGGCTCGACGGACAACGTGGCGTGCTTGAATTCATCGGCGGTGTGCCGGAGGTGATCGTGCCGGACAACCCCAAGGCACTCGTCACCAAAGCTTGTCGCTATGAGCCTGATCTGAATCCGGCCTACCAAGACTTTGCACGCCACTATCAGACCGCCGTGGTGCCGGCACGCGTCAGAAAGCCGCGCGATAAGGCCAAGGTCGAAGGTGGTGTACTGATTGTCGAGCGCTGGATTCTGGCGCGACTTCGGCATCACACCTTCTTCTCAGTGGCTGAGGCCAATATTGCCATCGGCGACCTGATCGATGAACTCAATGGCCGCCCGTTCAAGAAGCTCCCGGGCAACCGGCGAATGCGTTTTATCGAAGAGGAACGCGCGCGCTTAAATCCACTCCCGGCGACTGCGTATGAATTCGCCCGCTGGAAGCCTGCGCGGGTGCATTTGGACTATCACAGGCCCCGCTCACGCGGGGCCTTGTTCCGGGGGAGCGCTGCGCGGGGGCCGCGATGGCCCGAGCTGCTAGTCCACTAACTTATTCTTCAGCGCGTAGTGCGTCAGTTCAGCGTTGTTGCTGAGGCGCATTTTTTCGAGAAGGCGCGAGCGGTAAACGCTGACCGTCTTGGGAGAGATAGCAAGAATTTCGGCAATGTCCGAGAGCTTCTTTCCCGACGCAATCAAGCGAAGCGTCTGGAACTCGCGATCTGATAGCGATTCGTGCGGCATTTCATCAACGTCAGCAGTCAGGCTATTTGCCATTGCCTCGGCGATTTCCGGTGTGATGAACTTCTTGCCCTGCGCGATCTTCTCTAGCGCGCTTACCAACAGCTCCGGCGCGCTCGTCTTCGTCAGGTAGCCGAAAGCGCCAGCGCGCAATGACCTAACTGCGTACTGGTCTTCAGAGAACATCGACAACATCAGCACGCGTATTTTCGCGTCCGCCTCGCGCAACGACTTGAGGATGTCGATGCCATTTTTCCCCGGCAGGTTGATGTCGAGGATGATGATGTCGAAGACTGTGTCCTTCATCAACTGGCGTAGCTCAGTGTAGTCTGAGGCTTCACCAACGATTTCAATTTGCTTTGAGTCTTCGAGTGCTAAGCGGATCCCGCGCCGCACGAGCAAGTGATCGTCAACGAGGATGACGCGAATCATTTGTCACCTCCGCTGGGGGGCTCGGAGATGGGCACAGTAATCAGCGCGCTTAAACCGGTGGCATTTCCCTCGTGAACCGCATCAAAGTCAATGGTGCCACCGATGGCCCGCACGCGCTCCCGCGCGGCAAAGATCCCAAACCCGCGCGAACCGAGTAGCTGGCCGATGGTACAGCCTTTGCCGTCATCTCGAACTTCAATCGAGAGCTCGGCATCGACCAGAAAAACCGCGCACCATATGTTCTCGGCGCCCGAATGTTTCTCCACGTTCTCGATCAATTCCCTTACCGCGTCGTAAAGCGGAATCGCGATAGCGACGGGCAGAGAGATATCGCGCGGATTGGTGGCGAGGTGCGGCGTGATCAATGCCCGCTTCTTTAGTTGGGTCATCTGCCATTCAATGGCGGGGATGAGCCCTTGGTCTAGTAGGCTCGTTCTCAGGCCGGAGTAAAGCTTTTGGCTGCTCTCAACCGCCATCTGTACAAACTGCTCGACTTCGTGAATCTGTTTGGCGAGTTCAGTACCTGCTGGCGATGCTACTTGTGTGTCAAGGCTCATGCGCTCAAGACGCTTGAGGGCGAAATTGGCCGCCAACAAGCTGCCGCCGATAGTGTCGTGAATCTCCTTACGGACCACCTCACGGTCGCGTTCGCGAATGTTCGTGAGGTACAGGGCGAACTCACGCAGCCTCGCCTCGCTGGCCTCGAGATCTTGGACGGCCTTTTTTTGGGATCGGCGTAACTTAGCTGATTCGATGGCGCGGGCGATTGCTACCGGCAAACGGGTGAGTCTTCCCTTTATTAGATAGTCGTCGGCGCCGTTGTGCATGGCCTCGACAGCGAGGTCCTCGCCCATCTGTCCTGAAACAATGATGAACGGCACGCTCGCCTGCCACTGTTGGACCAATTCAAGCGCGCGGGTGGAGGTAAGGTCGGGTAACTGGTGGTCGGAGAGGACGATATCCCAAGTCGCGCCCCTAAGGGCTTCCACTAGGTTTGCTTCGTTTTCGACGCGGGTGGTCTCGGCATCCGGCCAATCTGCGACGACCGTGTGCAGCAGCAACTGGTAGTCGAGTTCCGAATCCTCAATACACAGGACGCGTAACGCCCTAGGGGTGGAAAACGGGTTATCAGGAGCGGGGGGAGCCCAGTGGCGCATGAATCGTGAGAAGCCCGTAGAGCAATTGGCTGAAATACCGCACGAACCGTGTGCTTATCCGTGCCTTGGAAGGACCGAGCCGGTCTGAAAATCCTTTGCAGTTTAGGGCGTATTGCGTGCATTGGCGGGCAATACGTGGCAAGCGACCAAACACCGACTTAAGGCAGGCCGAGTCTAGCACGGACGTGCGTGGCGGCATGGTCTTGTGACGGGGCTGGACGCGTGGCCTACAGATAACGCAACACATTCTTTGGTGCTAAATGAATTCATCCTCGATCAGCAGTGTTGCCGCGCCGGAAAGTTCGGTCATCGGCTCTGTCGCGCCGCAGTTGCGGCTGGCGCAGTCTGAATTGACCCGAGTACAGAGCATTATTGATGATGCGTCATCGCAATTGATGACCAGCTTTGATGTGCTGCGCGAGGGCATCGTGCAGCGCTCGGACAACTGGGTGGGCACGCCAGAGGGGCAGGCGATCTGCACCGCGATGACTGCGTTGCAGTTCCAAGATATGGTTGGCCAGTTGATGTCAGGTGTCAGCAATCGTATTCACGTTGCGGCTCAACTGCTCGACTCTCCCGAGGCCGTTGGTGCACCAGATGGTTCTTCAACTGCGGCTGGGTTCCCGCGCGAGGTTGTGGCGCAAAAAGACATCACCGTGGGCGATATCGAGTTGTTTTAGTACACCCACAAAACTTCTTTGTTTCTGATCAATTTGTCGACTTACAGACACTAAAGGACTACTGCCATGCAATCGATTTTGGCTGTTGATGATTCCAAATCCATTCGTCAAATGGTCGCGTTCACGCTGAAGTGCGCGGGCTATGACGTGATCGAAGCCGAAGACGGTGCTGATGCACTTCAGAAGGCCAAGGGGCGAACCGTTAATCTGGTGTTGACTGACCAGAACATGCCAAATCTCGACGGGATTTCACTGGTCAAGAACTTGCGCAGCATGCCGAGCTATGCGACGACGCCAATTTTGATACTGACAACGGAATCGTCGGACGAGATGAAGAGCAAAGGCCGCGAGGCGGGGGCAACCGGATGGCTGGTCAAGCCGTTCGACCCGAACCGTCTGGTCGAGATCGTCAAGAAAGTAATCCGTTGATCATTCGCGCAAGTGCGGATGAAGTCGCAACGACTAATGAGATAAGCAAGCGAGGATGCTGTGGGTGAAATAACCAATCAGGGATTGCAGCCTGTCGGAGGCTTCGACCTCAGCCAGTTTTATGCGGTTTTTTTCGAAGAAGCGAGTGAGAACCTTGCATCTTTCGAAAGCTTGCTGCTTGATATCGATCCAACCAGCCCGGAAGATGAGGATCTAAATGCGATCTTTCGTGCGGCGCACTCCATCAAGGGCGGCGCGGCGACGTTCGGCTTTGTCGACGTGACTGAACTTACGCATGAACTCGAGACGCTGCTTGATTTGCTTCGCAAGCACGAAGTGGTTCTGACTGACCAGATGGTCGATTGCTTGCTCCGCTCCGGCGATGCGCTGAAGGCGCAACTCAAGCGGCATCAAGACGGTGGTGTTGATGAGCCTATCGTCACGTCCCACCTCATCTTGGAGCTGCGACAACTCGCGTCAGGGGCGGGTCAACCGGGCGGTGGTGCGGCAGATGCCGCGACCAGTGCGCCGCAAAAACCGGCAGGGGTGCGCCTGCTGCACATTACGCTTGGCCCAGTGCCCGATTCGTTTGATGTGCAAACCGTGATTGGGTTGTTTGATGAGATTCCCGGTATAGGAAGTGCACGCAAAGCCGAATCTCAACTGCAAGTAGGCTTTCATGAAATCGATGTTGAAACAACCTCGCCTGACGGTGAGATTCTCGACTTGTTCACGTTCTACATTGACAAAGACAAGGTGAACATCCAACCAGCTTCGCCGGACCCGGGCCCTGCGGCTGCGACGCCTCCGCCCAACATCGAAGAGGATTCCGGCTTCGGGCTGTTTGACGCGCCCGCTCCTGCTTCAGCTATAGGGTCGGCTGCAACCGTGCCGACACCAGCGACACCAGCCGCGACGATCGCTGCGCAAGCGGTGGCTGCGGCCGTCGCTGTCGCTGCCGAGCCTCCGAAAGGCAACGCCAAAGCGGAACGCGCGGCGGCAACGGCTGCTAACGAATCGACCACGCTACGCGTCGCCGTTGAAAAGATCGACCAGCTGATCAACCTCGTTGGCGAATTGGTGATCACACAATCGATGCTGGCGCAGAAGGCGCAGGCACTTGATGCGGCAAATCACCATGGCTTGATCGCGGGTCTGGGCGATCTTGAGCGCAATACCCGTGACTTACAAGAGTCCGTCATGGGCATCCGCATGATCCCGATGTCGTTCGTGTTCAATCGCTTCCCAAGGATGTTGCGCGATTTGGCCAATAAGCTAGGCAAGAAGGTTGAACTACGCACTTCTGGTGAGGCCACCGAACTCGATAAGGGTTTGATCGAAAAAATCACCGACCCATTGACGCACTTGGTGCGTAACTCGGTTGACCACGGCATTGAAATGCCC
>JAJTHU010000113.1 GCA_021300055.1 Nitrosomonadaceae bacterium
AAGTTTGCGGCGCGCAGCACGCTTGTCGTCACAGAGACGTTAAGCGACTCAGGTTCGGCAGTTTCAAGACCGTTATCAGGAGCATTCATGACACGCTACTTCTTATTCGGAGCGGGCTTTGCGTCAGCGGCCGGCTTTGCATCCCCGCTCTGACGCGGCTGGATGACAATGCGAACGCGCGGAGATGCGGCCCCGGGCGCTGCCTCGGTTGGGCGTTTCGCGTCACCCGGTTCAGGAATGCGCCCGAGTGCTTGGATGACTTCGGATACTGAGTTGTAGTAGATGTACTCGCCAGCGAGTTCATCACCACCGTTCTTTAAACGCGCACGACCAAACAATTTGATGGTGTTGCTGCGGTCATCAAACTCTGCGCGATCGGCGGTGCCCTCCATGAAGTCATCAAAACCCTCGCGCTTCTCTCTAAACGTTATCTGCGCGGCCGGCGTCCCAAACAACTCGGCAAAAATTCTGTCCTGCGCATCTCGCTTCACGCGCATACGCTCTGCCGTCATGCGCATTGTTCCCTGCACCAACACAACTGTGCCTTCAAGTGTTTGCACATTGTTTGCCAGGTCGCTGGTACCACTCGCAGCGGTCATTTCGATCGGCTTGTTGCGATCTGCTTTCTCAGCGACGGCATGGGGTGGAACCAAGAAGAAGACGAGGCTCAGCAGTGCGAACAATAGATTTTGGGTAATGCGCCTGGACTCGTTCATTTGTCACTCTTAAAGGTTGCATCCACCTGCTTCATTTGCAGCATTCGGGTGGCGTTGTTCAATTCAAAGCTTGCCGCGCGCATGATGCCTTGGGCGCTCTCGATCACAACCCCTTGGTTGGATTGAGCCAAGTTTTTCTCAGGGAAAACGGTGAGCGTCGGCGTACGAAGTTGCATCGGTGGCGACCGCCCTGCACCCCGCGAATCGACCACCACACCGCCCTCCATTACAACTTCATCGCCGCCGCTAAGAAGTCGTCCAGTAGGCGCGGTCGCGATGAGTACAGGCTGACCGGGAACAGTTGAGGTAAACACAACGTCCTCAAGCACCGACGCGTCGCGTGCTGGGTAGTGCGTCATGCGCTTGGCAGTAACAACATATTGTACGTCGCCGGCCGGGGAGAGCTTCTTGGCGGTGAACTGCTCGACGATGACATCTGGGTCATTTCGCTGGGCATCGCGCGGCCGCGTGGACTCGGTACCTACGTAGCGCGACAGCCATAGGGTCATCAACGCCAGCAACAGCAGCATGCCCAGAGGAAGATAGGGGACAGAACGCGGGGCCATTTGATCGCTTACAGCAAATCTCGAACGCGCGGTGGCTGCGGCGCGCGATCCTGTATCGCGACAACCAAGCTCTTCGCAGGGAAACCGTAGCGTAACTCGACGGCGAGTGGAAGTTCGGACAAGCCGATAGTGGCACCGGAGGAAGCGCGCGCGGGCCAAGCATCGCGCCATTGCAGGTCCGTGTCCAAGTAGGCAAATCGACCTTCGCTGCCGCGCCAGCGCAACAACTCGATGGCACCGGCATCATTGGATGATCTCGGGCCCCTCGCAGCCCCACTCGCCTCGTCAATTGTCAGCAACTGCAGTTGGCTTTCACCAGTTTGCGGGTCATAGCTAATTTCGAAGGTGTAGGCGGCGGGCGCCCGCGAGGAGGTACTCGGCAGCGCAAGCGAAAGTCCGGAGACGCTGCGTGCGCTCCCCACTAACGGCGGTGGAGGGTCAGCAAATTTCACCGGGGGAGGCAAAACGGTAAAGCCAACCGCTTCGCGAAACCAGGCCAAGCGCATTCCGACGTCGCGGACTGCAACAGCCTGCGCGGCCCCCTGCTCGGCGATGCGGATCGATTGGGTGACCGCAGAAACTAGCAAACCGGCGACCATGAAAAACAGCGCCATGGCGGTAAGCATTTCGAGAAGCGTAAAGCCGCGCTGACGCGCCGTAGCGGGCGGTGCAACAAGCTTAGATTTCTGAGTATTCAGCCCTAGCATGGCGGTGTGTATGATTCTTGCTTCGGCGTGTCCAAACCGTCATCATACCGCCATCTCGCCAACCCTTTGACGCATGCAACGCTGCCCCCCAAGACCTTGCTCCGCCGTCCGCTGCCCTCCACGGCATCAGTTGGATAGCAGGGGCGCGCCGACCGAGACCGGATTTGTGCTGGTCGCCACACTTGTCGCAGTCGCCATCGTCTCGCTCGCCGCGGCTTGGTTTGCCAACCAAGTCGACAGTCTTCGAGATGGCGCGACCAGAATGCAGCGGTGGGCCGAACTCGAGAAGAACACATTTTCGGTGCGCGAATCACTGATGTATGCGGCAGCGATCGGCATACGCGACGAGGCTGGCTTGAATATCGACAAAGTGGTGCTGGCCACTGATGCCCGAGTCTACAAACTCGGCGAAGCAGTCAAGCTAAGCGTTCAGGATGAACGCGGTCTCATCGGCATCAACACCGCAGACGATCGGTGGCTGACTCGTCTGTCTTCCTCATGGGGCATACCATCGGACCGCCAGCCCTCCATGATTGACGGGCTCAAGGACTTCATCGACGATGACGACTTGAAACTCCTCAACGGCGCTGAGCGTGCGGAGTACCTTCGCCAAGGCTTGCCGCCGCCCCCCAATG
>JAJTHU010000232.1 GCA_021300055.1 Nitrosomonadaceae bacterium
AGCACGTCTTGCTCGGTGCGCGGACCGGCGAGCGCCAGATCATCTCGCTTAAGGATGGCCGTGGGCACGATCTTATCGACGAGATCGTCGAGCGATGCCTCACCAACCACCTTCAACATCGCGGCGAGTTCGGCATCGGTGGGGCCGATGTGACGCGCGTGGAATTCGTCAGCGTGATTCAGCTCGGTGGGGGTCATGAGTTGCATGGAAAATCCTAACCTCTTTGGTTGACACAATCAGCGCGGGAGACCGCCGGAATGACATGTGGGAACCCTTGAGTAAGTCGGCGAGCGAGGTGAAGTTGGCACAAAGAAGCGCAGTTGTATCGGGTATACGGCGAGCATCGCAAGTGCCAAATTCGCTCGCGCAGCCACTCAATCGAGGGTTCCCTAGCTGTTCTCTGCTACAGCTTGATACCCTGCCGCGTCGAGCAAACCTGCAACATCCGCCGGGTTAATGGGCTTCAACTTAAAGATCCAGTTTTCGTACGGCGCACCGTTAATCGCTTCAGGATTGGTATCGAGCGCGGGATTGAACGCGGTGATCTCTCCGCTCACGGGTGCGTAGATGTCCGATGCCGCCTTAACCGACTCAACCACACCGGCCGTCTCGCCCGCATCGAGCGTCTCGCCTACTTTCACATCACCCACAAACACCAAATCACCGAGCATCTCTTGCGCCGCGTCGGTAATGCCAATGGTCAACGAGCCGTCCGCCTCGGTTTTGACCCATTCGTGCGTCTTGGTGTATTTCAGTTCGCTTGGGATGTTCATGCGTTCTCCACAAAAAAAGAATCAGGAAAGGGTTAGGAAACTAAGGCCGTGCCGTTGCGTACGAACGGCATCTTGACGACTTCTGCCGCCACCAACTTACCGCGAATATCAACTTCAACTTTGTCGCCGATAGCGACACCAAGCGGCAGGCACGCCATCGCAATCGAAAAGCCCAACGTGGGCGAGTGCGTGCCACTCGTCACTTCGCCGTCGCCGTGAGGAGTCTCGACGCGCATGTGTGAGCGCAACACACCACGATCGAGCAGCTTCAACCCGAAGAAGTTATGCGACTTACCGCGCGCTTCCATCGCCGCGCGGCCGATGAAGTCGCGTGGCGTTTTGAGGTCGACCGTCCACGCCAAGCCCGCGTCAAGCGGCGAGGTCTTGGTGTCCATGTCGTTGCCGTATAGGTTCATGCCCGCCTCTAAACGCAGCGTGTCACGCGCGCCAAGGCCAGCGGGTGCAACACCGGCTGCCTTCAGTGCATTCCAGAACGCAGGCGCATCGGCCGCAGGCAGCGCGATTTCAAAACCATCTTCGCCGGTATAGCCCGTGCGCGCGACCATGATGTCGCCGGACAAGTGTGCCGAGAATGGCACCAGTGGCTCGGATGCTGCCTTGATATGCGGCCAGACTTGCCAGACGGTGGCACGCGCAATCGGGCCTTGCACCGCAATCATCGCGAGGTCGCGGCGCGGTGTGATGTTGAGACCAAATCCGCGCTGGGTATTGACGGTGTTCATCCACGCGACGTCGGAATCTGCACAACCCGCGTTGACGACCACACGGAAGTGTTGCTCGTCGATGAAGTAAACGATGAGGTCATCAATGACCCCACCTGCTTCATTAAGCATGCAGGTGTAGAGCGCCTTGCCCGATACCTTGAGCTTATCGACGTCGTTAGCAATCAACACGCGCAGGAACTCGCGCACGCGCGCGCCGCGCAGATCGACATTGAGCATGTGCGACACATCGAACATCCCCGCATGGCGGCGCACTTGATGGTGCTCTTCGACTTGGCTGCCGTAGTTGACGGGCATTTCCCAACCGCCGAAATCGACCATGCGCGCGCCGCAGGCGATATGGGTGTCGTAGAGGGGCGTACGATTCAGTGTGGAAGACATGGCGATCACAGTGGGATTGGAATTTGCTGATCCACTCGCCAATATGCGCATAACGCACGCTGACAACATTGAACCAGCACCCATCTGTCCGCTTTACCTGAGAGTTTCCCGGATATATTCCGGTAGCCCCTTCGGTGAGTCATCCGATTGCGATGACTTCTCTCCAGAGTTGCTCGTTGGGTGGTTCAGGGTACCTGAGCGATTTCGGGTGATTACGCCTTCGGTGGCTGCGCACTTCTAAGATCGCAGCGCTCTCCCACACAACGTGATAAGCAGGCGGCATTCTAACCGAAACCGGATGAAGCTGAGGTGACTGTCGCCGACCTTCGCGGGTTACAGCAAATTCAGGCAGCAGGAACGCCCAACACTTTGCGCAGCCGCTCGACTGACACGGGCTTCAGCAACACATCACTCGCGCCCGAGTCGCTTGCTTCGCGGCGAACCGAGACATCCTCGACAGCAGAGATATAGATTAGTCGCTTGAACGCTTTTGGGTTGCGCATGCGTACGTTCTTAACGAAGCTAATGCCCGAGAGCCGCG
Organism: Nitrosomonadaceae bacterium; assembly: GCA_021300055.1. Classification (GTDB taxonomy): domain Bacteria; phylum Pseudomonadota; class Gammaproteobacteria; order Burkholderiales; family Usitatibacteraceae; genus UKL13-2. The sequence goes on from JAJTHU010000232.1 coordinate 2,439, forward strand.
GCATACGAATATCCGTGATCACCAAGTCGTAGGTATGCTCGGTGCAGAGCTCGAGCGCGTCCATACCATTGTCCGTGGCTGTAACGTCATACCCAAAACGGATCAGCGCTTGCATCAAGAACATGCGC
>JAJTHU010000131.1 GCA_021300055.1 Nitrosomonadaceae bacterium
CGCAGGAACGACCACACCACATCGTCAGCCGTCAGCGCGTTGCCGTTATGAAACTTCACGTTACGGCGGATGTTGAACACCCATGTGGTCGGGGAGGTCTGCCGCCAAGACGTTGCCAAGCGCGGAACGATCTCAAGCTTTTTGCCGCGCTCGACGAGACCTTCAAAGACCTGCCCGTTGATGTTGTTGTTGACCCCTGAGTTTTGCGAATGCGGGTCGGCCGTTTGAAAATCGCCGGCACTCGACCAACGCAGCGTCTTGGCATCGGCGGTCATCACGACAGCGAATGCGGCAAATGCGATACCACTCAAGGCGGCGATAAGACGAAAAATTTTCATGGGTGGCGGCAGCCTAAGTAAGGGCGGTAAGTTGGGGGGCAAAGAAGCAGTCGGAGGGCGCTGCTGCTCAACCGCAAGGCCGCGCCAACACGACTCGAAGCTTAGGCGAGATCAGGCTCCGAAGGTTCCAGTAGCAAGTGTTTTCGTCGTTTTTACTGGCGTCGTCGCGGCGCAGACTGGTTCCTGCAAGGATGCTACCGTAAACTACCTATACATTTTCGATGCCCCCGGTTCGCTCTCGGCCTCCCGCTCCTGGCCCCCAACCCAATGCTTTTCGCGTGATTCGCTACTCCGTCCAGCCCAAAAACCCGGCCGCCCACCTTTTTGAGGTCAGCGTCAGCATCGACACGCCCGATCCGGCTGGGCAGCGGTTCATGTTGCCGGTTTGGATTCCCGGGAGCTACATGGTGCGCGAGTTCGCGCGGCACATCGTCACGCTCTCGGCCAAGAGCAAATCTCGGCGCGTGGCATGCGAAAAAATTGATAAACACAGGTGGCAATGCGCGCCCTGCAAAGGGCCGCTCACGCTGACTTACGAGGTTTACGCGTGGGATCTCTCTGTGCGCGCCGCGCACCTCGACGAGAGCCATGGGTTCTTCAACGGCACCTCACTCTTTTTGCTGCCCGAAGGTATGCAGGAAGCGCCGTGCGAATTGCATCTGCAACGACCCGCTGGCGCAGGTTACGCGAATTGGCGCGTCGCCACCGCGATGAAACCCGCCGAACGGCGCGGTGTTTCAGGCAAAAATGCCTCAAAACGCCCGCCAATCAAGGACTTTGGCGTTTTCGTCGCAGATAACTATGACGAACTGATCGATCACCCGGTCGAGATGGGCACCTTTACCCACGCAAGCTTCGAGGCGTGTGGCGTGCCGCATCACGTCGTGATCACGGGACGTCATCGTGCGGATATGAGCCGACTGACAGCCGACCTGCGGCGGGTTTGTGAAGCGCAGATTCGATTGTTTGAGCCCGAGTCCGGTAAAGCCCCAATGCGCGAGTATTGGTTTTTGATCATGGCAGTGGGCGACGGGTTTGGCGGATTGGAGCATCGCGCATCGACAGCATTGATCGTTTCGCGTGATGACCTACCGCTCGCAGGACTCGCCGAAGGCGGGCGCGCGTCTGCGGGCTATCGCAAGTTTCTGTCGTTGGCCTCGCACGAGTATTTCCACACTTGGAACGTCAAGCGCATCAAGCCTGCGGCGTTTGTGCCCTACGACCTCACGCGTGAGAACTACACGCGTCAGCTCTGGTTCTTTGAGGGCATCACTGATTACTACGACGACCTCATGCTCTCGCGGGCGGGGCTGATTTCCGCGCTGGAGTATCTTGAGATCGAAGCCGACAGCATCGGCCGCCTGATGGCGCAAGCCGGTCGCACCAAGCAGAGCGTTGCAGAGTCGTCGTTCGACGCATGGATCAAGTACTACCGCCAAGACGAAAACGCGGTCAACAGCATCGTCAGCTACTACCAAAAGGGCGGGCTGGTCGGGCTCGCACTCGATCTCACAATTCGTCGCGCGACACGCAACACAAAATCGCTCGACGACGTGATGCGCACACTGTGGCGCGACTACGGATTGACGGGACATGGCGTGCCCGAAGGCGAAATCGAAAAGGTCGCCAGCCATATCGCCGGCACGGATCTCACGCGATTCTTTGCGGATTACGTGTACGGCACGCAAGACCCGGACCTCGCCAATCTGTTTGCCGACATGGGCATCACGCTCAGTTGGCGACACGCCGGAAACGGCAATGGCGCGGGCGACGACAGCAAGCGCTCGGAGTCGTCGGTGCCAGGGCTGGGTGCGAAGATCGTCGGTGACACCAATGGCGATGCACGCCTTGCACAAGTGTTCGCCGGTGGTTCTGCCATGCAGGCTGGCCTTTCCGCGGGCGACACCATCGTCGCGATTGACGGCTTACGCGTCAACGTCAGCAACTTAGAGAAGCGCATTCGCAGCTACGCGGTCGGCAGCGTGGTACCTATCATCGCATTTCGGCGCGACGAGCTGTTACAACGCAATCTGAAGTTGCAGGCGCAAACCGCGCGCACTTGTGTGCTCACGCTGTCGGTGGTCTCAGCAACGGTCACCGCGAATCGCCTCAAGTGGCTGGGCCAGTAATCACTGGCCCTTGCTTGCTGATACCTCGCAACACCTCAACTTTTCATTGCAACGGAATCCAACATGCAACTCAAGGACCCTTCACTTCTTCGCACCCAGTGCTTTATCGATGGTGCATGGGTAAACGCGAGCAGCGGCAAGACCTTCGCCGTCGACAACCCCGCCGACCTCAGTAATCTGGCGCAGGTTGCCGACGCTGATGGCAGCGATACGCGACGTTCCATCGAAGCGGCAGAGCGAGCACTCCCCGCTTGGCGTGCCATGACCGCCAAAGCGCGCGGCAACATACTGAAGAAGTGGTACGAGCTTATCCTCGCTAACGCCGACGACTTGGCACAAATCCTCACTGCGGAAAACGGCAAGCCGCTCGCTGAGTCCAAGGGCGAGATCAACTACGGCGCGAGCTTTATCGAATGGTTTGCGGAGGAAGCCAAGCGCATTTACGGCGACGTCATCCCGCAGCACCTGCCAGATAAGCGCCTCATCGTGTTGAAGCAACCTATCGGCGTTACTGCTGCGATCACGCCGTGGAATTTTCCGAACGCGATGATCACGCGCAAGGCCGCCCCGGCACTCGCCGCGGGTTGCACCATGGTGCTGAAGCCTGCCGAGCAAACGCCGCTCTCCGCGTTGGCGATGGCCGAGTTGGGTTTGCGCGCCGGTATTCCCGCTGGCGTGTTCAATGTGGTGACCGGTAGCGGCGCGTCCGCCCCGTCGATCGGCAATGAGATGTGCGCGTCGCCCACCGTGCGCAAGCTTTCGTTTACGGGTTCCACCGAAGTTGGCCGCATCCTCATGCGCCAATGCGCACCCACGATCAAGAAGCTCTCGCTCGAACTCGGCGGCAATGCGCCATTCATCGTTTTTGATGATGCCGATCTCGACGCCGCGGCGGAAGGTTTGATGATTTGCAAATTCCGCAACGCAGGTCAGACCTGTGTCACCGCCAATCGCATCTACGTGCAAGCCGGTGTGTATCACGCCTTCGCCGAAAAGCTCAAGGCAAAAATGGGCACGCTCAAAGTTGGCCGCGGCGATGCCGTCGGCACCAACGTCGGCCCGCTCATCGACGAAGCCGGCCGCGATAAAGCCGCCGCACACGTTGCGGATGCGCTCGAACACGGCGCGGTGGTGCTTTACGGTGGCGACACCGGCCCGCACCCGTTGGGACGTCGATTCTTCCAGCCGACGCTGCTTGCTAATGTGCCCAAGTCAGCCAAGGTGTCGCGCGAAGAGACCTTTGGCCCGGTCGCGCCGCTGATCAAGTTTGAGAGAGACGAAGACGCCGTGGCCATGGCGAACGATACCGAGTTCGGTCTCGCCGCTTATTTCTATGCGCGAGATTTGAGCCGCGTATTCAAAGTGGCCGAAGCATTGGAGAGTGGCATGGTCGGCATCAACACCGGCATCATCTCCAACGAAGTCGCCCCATTCGGCGGCGTCAAGCAGTCAGGCTTGGGGCGCGAGGGTTCGAAGTACGGCATCGAGGATTACATCGAGATGAAGTACCTGTGCTTGAGCGTTTAGGGCTTCCAAGGCTCGTGACGCGCGTGAATTCTGCAAGCGTGACCCAAGCAGACCACAAGAAATCACCCCTTCACGCGGCGCTGCTAAGCGCTTGCGTGATGGCGTTTGCAATGGTGGCGACTGCTCAATCACCAGCCCCGCCCGTCACACCCATCGCGCCCACGCGCGACATGCCAGAGCCAGCCGGCAAGACGCAGCAACGACAGGTGGTGTTTTCGAACCGCGATATGGTTGCGACCGCGCATCCGCTGGCCACACAGGCGGGTGTAGAGATTCTGCGCAAAGGTGGCAGCGCCATCGACGCCGCAGTGGCCGTACAAATGGTCCTCAATCTCGTCGAGCCACAATCATCTGGCATCGGCGGTGGCGCATTCATGCTGCATTTCGATGCGACGCGCAAAACCACGCTCGCTTACGATGGCCGCGAAGCCGCACCCGCAGCCGCGACGCCGACGATGTTCCTTGGCGCAGACGGAAAGCCACCTCGCTTCATCGATGCGGTGCGTAGCGGACTCTCGTTCGGTGTGCCCGGCACATTGCGCGCGCTTGAGGCGGCACACGCCGCGAGCGGCAAATTGCCGTGGGCGACATTGTTCGAGCCCGCCATCAAGCTTGCCGAGGGCGGCTATCCACTTTCAGCCCGCACGGTGCAGCAAGCAAGCGGTAGCCCACTGCTGCGCGAAACGCCTGCGACGCGCGCTTGGCTGTTCCAAGCGGATGGCAAATCTAAACCGGTCGGCACCATCGTCACCAACCAAGCATTGGCCGATACCTTCCGGCGCATCGCACGAGACGGTGCGGATGCGTTTTACCAAGGCGAAATCGCTCGCGATATCGTCGCCGCCGTGCGCGCGCATGCGCGCCCCGGTGTGGTGACAGAGCAAGACTTCGCACAGTATCGTGTGCGCATTCGTGAGCCGCTCTGTGGGCGCTATCACGACTACCGCGTTTGCAGCATGCCCATGCCGTCCAGCGGTGGGGTGGCCATCTTGCAGATTCTCGGCATGTTGGAGCCGTTCAAACTCGGAGGCTTCAAAGCGGATTCCGTCGAAGTCGCGCACCTCTTCGCCGAAGCGGGTCGACTAGCATTTGCAGACCGCGAACGCTTTGCCGCTGACGATTGGTTTGCCGACGTGCCCGTTAAAGGCTTGCTCGCACAAGACTATTTGCAGCAGCGCAGCGCGTTGATTCGTCGCGACCGCAGCATGGGACGCGCTGAGCCCGGCAAACCCGCGCCGAATCCAACTGCAGCCGCCAAACTCACGCTTGCGGGCGATGATCGCGACAGCTTGCAGGGCACGAGCCACTTTTCGATCGTTGACGCGCAAGGCAACGCGGTGAGCATGACGAGTTCGGTGGATGCGTCGTTCGGCAGCCAGATTTTTGTGCGTGGTTTTTTTCTGAACAACCACATGACCGACTTTGCACTCACGCCCACCGACGCCAGCGGCACGCCCGTTGCAAATGCGCTGTTTCCGGGCAAGCGACCACGCAGCACCATGGCACCGGTCATCATCTTCGACGGCGCAAAGCAGGATCAAGTCAAAATGGTCGTGGGCTCTGCACTGGGTTCGACGATCGTCAACTCGGTGACAAAGACCATCCTCGGTGTGCTCGATGGCAATCTCGATATCCAAGCAGCAGTCGCCTTGCCCAACGGCGGTAGCCGCAATGGGCCGACTGACATTGAACGCAACACCCCCGCCGAAAAACTCGTGCCCGCGCTCAAGGCGTTGGGCCACGAAACGCGGCTTGGCGACATCCCCAGCGGGCTGCACGGCATCGTCCGCGTGCGTGGCGGCTGGCAAGGCGGAGTTGACCCTCGACGCGAAGGCGCGGCGCTGGGTCGCTAGTTCCTTTACTCAAACACTGACCGCACATGAATCTCACTCAATCAATTCGTAAACTGCTCGGCTCCGTTTCGCTACTCTTTTATGTTTTTCTCTTTTCTCTCATTACAGGCTGCGCCATGAATACACCCTCCGCTCCAGAACCTACCCTGCCATCCTCCGTCACCGAGCTCGCCAAGATCGACACCGTAACCGGAACCGGCACCGTTGCCGCTAACGGCAACACCGCACGCGTGCATTACACCGGCTGGCTGTTTGTGCCGGGCACCAATGGCGCCCCTGGCAAGAAGGGCAACAAGTTTGATTCCTCGCGCGATCGCAACGAGCCGTTTGAATTCACCATCGGTCAGCGCCGCGTGATTGCCGGATGGGAACAAGGCGTGGCCGGCATGGCCATCGGCGGCAAGCGCACACTCGTCATCCCGCCAGAGCTTGGCTACGGTGCGCGTGGCGCGGGCGGTGTGATTCCGCCCAACGCCACATTGGTGTTTGATATCGAGCTGCTCGGCATTCGCTAACCACCAAGCCACACACTATGTCGGTCACGCGTGAATTCGCCGTCATCATCATCGGCGACGAAATACTGTCGGGCAAACGCCGCGACGGGCATCTGGTTAAGGCAATCGAGCTGCTTGGCAAACGAGGGCTCGCACTGTCACAGGCGTGCTATGTCGGCGACGATCCGGCGCGCATTACCGAATTGCTTAAGCGCAGCTTTGCAAGCCAAGCGGTGGTGTTTTCGTTTGGCGGTATCGGCGCAACACCTGACGACCACACGCGGCAATGCGCGGCGGCAGCACTCGGTGTGAGTGTGGCTGAACACCCAGACGCCATCGCTGCAATGATGGCGAAGCCCGACTTTGAGCTAACGGTTAACCGCAGAAAGATGGCCGAGTTTCCTGTGGGGGCGCGCATCATCCCCAACCCGTACAACCAGATCGCAGCGTTTTCGTGCGGACCAAACTTCGATCACCATTTCTTGCCGGGCTTCCCGGAAATGGCGTGGCCGATGATGGAATGGGTGCTGGAAACGCATTACGCTTCCGCGTTCCACTCTCAGGTTGTGGCGAGTGAGTCCATTATCATCCACGACGCAGGCGAATCAACGCTTATCGACATGATGAATGCGCTGCTCGCGCGCCACCCTGCCATCAAGCTATCGGCATTGCCGCAGCATATCC
>JAJTHU010000251.1 GCA_021300055.1 Nitrosomonadaceae bacterium
CGGCATTTACCCGGCTGTGGATCCGCTCGACTCCACCTCGCGCCAGCTTGACCCGCAGGTCGTCGGCGAAGAGCACTACACGGTTGCTCGTCGCGTGCAAGCTACGCTGCAGCGCTACAAGGAACTCCGCGACATCATCGCGATTCTGGGTATGGACGAACTATCACCCGAAGACAAGCTCGCGGTCTCGCGCGCACGTAAGATTCAACGCTTCCTTTCACAGCCGTTCAACGTTGCTGAAGTCTTCACCGGCACGCCAGGCAAGATCGTTCCGCTCAAGGACACCATTCGCGGCTTCAAGATGATCGTGGACGGCGAGTGCGACACACTGCCTGAACAAGCGTTCTATATGGTGGGCGGCATTGAAGAGGTGTTCGAAAAAGCAAAGGGCATGCAATAGCGCGTGTTTTGCAGGCGAGGCGCTAACGCTTCATCCTTCAAGATAACGCAAGAAAGATCTTCGTATGGCACATACCCTTCAAGTGAACATCGTATCGGCTGAACAAGCCATCTTCTCCGGCGAGGCCGAGATGGTCGTCGCCCCAGGGGAGGCTGGTGAGCTGGGCATCCTGCCCCAGCATGCCCCGTTGCTCACACGAATCCGTCCGGGAACCGTTAAGGTAAAGCTCAGCGGCGGTAGTGAAGAAATGATCTACGTCTCTGGTGGCATCTTGGAGGTTCAGCCGAAAGCCCTGACGATCCTTGCTGACACCTCGGTCCGCGCAGCAGATTTGGACGAGGTCAAGGTCATGGAGGCTAAGCGAGCGGCGGAGGAAGCACTCGCTAACCGACAAAGTGGCCAGGAACGGGCGGTTGTCCAGGCCGAATTGGCTCAATTGGCGGCTCAGCTAGCGGCCATCAGAAAGTTGCGCAAATAAATAAAGTTTGGTACCATTAGTGTGCCGTAACGGTTTAGAGGCGCAGTAAAAATTTCAGGCAGTGGGTTCTCCCACTGCCTTTTTTATTGTCTTTTGCGCTGCACAATGGATGGAAATTCAGGACTAAGCGTCGTTATTCTCGCGGCAGGGCAAGGCACGCGCATGAAATCCGCGCTGCCAAAAGTGCTTCACGAAGTGGCGGGCAAGCCCATGCTCGCGCATGTGGTCGATGCCGCCAAGGCACTCTCTCCAAAAAGCATCACCATCATCTACGGTCATGGTGGCGCGATCGTGCGCTCCGCCTTCGTGCAAGATCGCGAACTCCGCTGGGCTCTGCAAGAGCCACAGCTCGGGACCGGGCATGCGGTCATGCAAGCGATGGACGCTATCAACGAGTCGAAAACGACGTTGATCCTCTACGGGGACGTTCCGTTGATTTCTGTCGGCACGCTTCGCAAGCTGGTAAACGAGGCGGCACGCGGTGAACTCAGCTGGCTTACCGCAATCGTTGAACAACCCGCCGGGCTTGGACGAGTTATTCGAGATGCCAATGGGCAAGCGTGCGCCATCGTGGAAGAAAAAGACGCGAGCGAAGCGCAGCGGCTGGTGCATGAAATCAATACTGGATTCGTTGCGTGTCCCAGCCCTTGGCTTGTCGAGTGGCTACCGCGACTCGGCAATCGCAACGCTCAGGGCGAGTACTACCTCACCGATGTGATGGCGCTGGCTGTGGAAAAGGGATGCAAAATTACGACCTCGCAACCAAATAATCTGTGGGAAACGACAGGCGTGAACAATCGGGAACAGTTAGCCCAAGTCGAACGTATCGCGCAACTGGAGAGAGCTGAGGAGCTGATGGCTGGAGGCGTTACGCTACGCGACCCAAATCGGCTAGATATCCGCGGCAGCTTGAGCGCAGCGCAGGATGTAACGATCGATATCAACGTGTTGATTGAAGGTACGGTTCGTTTGGCGCGCGGGGTCTCAATCGGGGCAAACTGCATGCTAAAGGACTGCGACATCGGCGAGGACACGCAGGTACTGTCATTCACCTCGATTGATGGTGCGAACGTTGGACGCAACGCGAGGATCGGACCCTATGCGCGGATTCGACCCAACACGCGAATCGGCAACGACGTTCATATTGGCAACTTTGTTGAGGTCAAGGCGAGCGACATCAGCAATGAGTCGAAGGCAAACCATCTGAGCTACATTGGTGACGCAACGATTGGTGAGCGCGTCAACGTTGGTGCCGGCACCATCACGTGCAACTACGACGGCGCGAACAAACATCGAACCATCATTGAGTCCGATGTTCATATTGGTTCTGACGTCCAACTTATCGCGCCCGTAACGGTCAGGCAGGGCGCCACCATTGGTGCAGGCACGACCGTCTGGAAGGATGCCCCCGAAAACGAGCTCACGCTCAACCCCAAAGCGCAGGAAACGCGCAAGGGATGGAGGCGACCAACAAAGAAAGGCGCGTCATAAGTGTGCACGATGTGCGCTCATCCGGCGTTGGACGGCAATGACTTAGCAAGAAGTGATCGCTAATCATGTGTGGAATCGTCGGCGGCATTTCTTATAGAGATATTGTTCCTGTACTGATCGGCGGTCTCCGAGAGTTGGAGTACCGCGGCTACGATTCATCTGGCATCGCCGTTCACAGCCCAGGCGGTAACGAGATTACGCGGGTCCGTCGGACGGGGCGCGTCGCTGAAATGGAAGCGGCGGCAAAAGCCATCGGATTGCGCGGCACCCTAGGTGTTGGCCACACGCGATGGGCGACTCACGGCGGCGTCACCGAACCCAATGCGCATCCGCATGTATCCTCGGATGAGATCGTCGTGGTGCACAACGGCATCATCGAGAACCACGAAGAAAAACGCGAACAGCTGAAAAAGCAGGGCTACCGATTCGAGTCACAGACAGATACTGAGGTCATCGCCCATCTCGTGCATGCGTACCTCAAACAGACTGCGGACTTGCTTAAGGCGGTACAACTTGCGGTCAGGGATTTGCACGGTGCATATGCGATCGGCGTGTTCGCAAAATCGGCCCCAGATAAATTGATCTGCGCGCGACTGGGATGCCCGTTACTGATAGGCATCGGCGATCAAGAAACCTTTATCGCTTCTGATATCGCCGCCATCCTCGCCGAAACGCGAAGAGTCGTTTACCTCGAAGAGGGGGACGTGGCGGAATTAGGTCCATCAAGCTACCGAGTGTTCGACGTAAACGGTGCCGAGGTCAATCGCGCCATTCATGTATCCGATTTAACGACCGATGCGCGCGAGCTGGGCCAGTATGCGCACTTCATGCAAAAGGAGATCCACGAACAGCCGAAAGCTATTGCTGACACGCTTCAACAGGTGATCGATGCAGGTGTCGAAGCGATCGAGTTTGGCGCGAGTGCGCCCAAACTCTTTGCTGAGGCTTCGGGTGTACTGATCCTCGCCTCGGGAACCAGCTATTACGCGGGACTCGTCGCGAAGCAATGGATTGAGTCGATCGCGCGGGTGCCGTGCCAAGTCGAGCTCGGGCATGAGTACCGCTATCGAGACTCAATCCCCGATGCGCAGCAAATTGTTGTCACGATCTCGCAGTCTGGCGAAACGCTGGATACCATGGAAGCGCTCAAGCGCGCCAAGCAACTTGGACATCACGCGACGCTCTCGATTTGTAACGTCCGTGAGTCCGCTATCCCGCGCGCGTCTTCCATGGTTTGCTATACCCGTGCCGGACCCGAAATCGGTGTTGCATCAACAAAAGCGTTCACCACACAGCTTGCTGCGCTGTTCACCTTTGCGCTGACACTAGCTAAGGCGCGCGGGCGACTCACGGCACAAGACGAGAACGCTTACGTCGATCAACTGCGCTGCGTCCCAGGAAGCGTCCAACACGCCCTTAATCTTGAACCACAAATTCAGGCTTGGGCGGAGCGCTTTGCCGACAAGCACCACGCTCTTTTTTTGGGGAGGGGCCAGCATTACCCGATTGCCCTTGAGGGTGCGCTCAAGCTGAAAGAAATCTCCTACATCCACGCGGAAGCTTATCCAGCGGGCGAGCTAAAGCACGGGCCACTTGCGCTGGTCGACAACGACATGCCCGTGGTCGTGATCGCGCCTAACGATACGCTTCTCGAAAAGGTTAAATCCAACATGCAAGAGGTCCGCGCGCGTGGCGGAGAACTTTTTGTTTTCGCGGACGCAGACAGCCACTTCACACCAAGCGATGGCGTCAACGTCATCCGCACCCCACGACACGCGGGCATGCTGTCGCCGATCATCCATGCAATTCCGGTGCAGTTGCTGGCGTATCACGCTGCGCTGCGCCGCGGGACGGATGTCGACAAGCCGCGCAATCTTGCTAAGGCCGTTACGGTCGAGTAGCGCGGCCAATCTGATCGCCGGTTGTTCCTTGGGAATAAAGACTAGAACTACGTAATAAAGTCTAGAACTTCTCCGTGGACGTCGGTAATAAAGTCTAGAACAAGCCGTTTGCTTGGCACGCCGACTCTTGCAGCTAGTTCAGTAGTATTGCCTTATGGGTCTGGCGGGCATTTTCAGCCGAACGGGAAAATTCCGCCTCACGGAATATCGGTTCGTGTCCCGTAGTGATAAATTGCCGTAGAAGGTTTATCGGCCAGAAGATTCTATGGTTTATGTCAACGCATTTTTGAACCGCGTTTGCTCGAATTCACGGTTGTGGGTATACATCGACCAAGCGATACGAGCCAGACGTCGTGCGATCACAACGAGGGACGCCGTACTTGAGAGCCCTTTCGCCCTGTAGTGCTCGTAGATCGGCTTCCAGGTCTTCGTCTTCTTCGCTGACATCGCAGCCAAGTACAGTAGCCGGCGTAGCTCCGATGGCCCTCGCTTGGACAATCGGCGCTTGCCGCGGTGGCGCCCCGATTCATCCGGCCGGGGATCGAGTCCGGTAAAGGCAACAAATGCGTCAGCACTCTTGAGCGGCAAGCGCTCTAAGGCGTTAACCAGTGACGATGCGACCACCTTACCCACGCCATCGAGTGTGAGCATATGTTGGACATGCTCTTTGCGCTTTGGGTCTTTATCCGTCAGTTCTTTGACCCTGGCGTCGATGCGCGCAAGCACTTGGTCGAAGCGCTTACGCATGGACTTAAGGTCTGCACCAAAGCCATCGACCCCCGTGAGCGTTTGTCCGAGCGATTGGCGGAGTGAGCTCAGCTTGGCGCGGCGATTGAGTAGCTGACCAATCTCCCTTTGTTCGGGCGTAGGCGGCACCCA
>JAJTHU010000334.1 GCA_021300055.1 Nitrosomonadaceae bacterium
AAAACGCTCGCGTAGCAGCAGCGTCGAAAGAATCGTCAGCCAAAGCGGTGAGGTGTAGTTGAGTGTGATTGCTGTCGCCAACGGCAACTGCGTCATCGCGTAAAAATAGCCTACCAGCGACACCGTGCCCGTCGCGCCACGCCAGAAGTGCCCCGCTGCAAAGTCCGTCTTTAGCGATTGTCGTCGCAGCAGCACCACTACGGCCACCGCAGAAAGTGCAATCAACGACCGATACATAGAGAGTTCAGCACCGCTGAACTGATCGGCGAGGTACTTTGCAAATGCGCCCATGGTTGCGAACAGGGCGCCCGCCACAAGCATCCAAGATGAAGTCATGCATTCTCCCAGCGGGCGCGATGTTGGAAACTACGGTGGCACCTTCGGGTCGCATCCCCGCTCGACAAGCCGCAGAAACAAAAAGGGCAGGTGCGCCCTGCCCTTTTCGTCAGTTGCTTCGTTTTGCGTATCACTCGATTGCCAATTCTCGGCGCATGAACTCGTGGAAGTGCACCATGCCATCTTCGTAGGGGGTTTGATACGGCCCCTGCTCTTCACGGCCCTCGTTCCACAACATGCGACGCCCATCATTCATGCGTTGGCAGATCTCTTCGTCCTCAACCGCGGTCTCGGCGTAGGCTTTTTGCTCGGCCTCGACGAACTCGCGCTCGAACAGTGCGATCTCTTCGGGATAGTAGAACTCAACGACGTTCGTGCACTTATCCGGCCCGCGCGGGATGATCGTGGAAACGACCAGTACGTGGGGATACCACTCGACCATGACATTCGGATAGACAGTAAGCCAGATCGCGCCGTAGGGCGGCGGCTCGCCATTACGGTAGCCGAGTACGACGTCGTGCCACTTCTTGTAGGTTTCGCTGCCCGGTTGCGTTAAGGCCTTGTTGACGCCCACGACCTGCACGCTGTACCAATCACCGAATTCCCACTCAAGCGAATTGCAATCGACGAAGTGGCCAAGCCCCGGATGGAACGGTACAACGTGATAGTCCTCAAGGTAGACCTCGATGAAGGTCTTCCAGTTGAAGTTGTATTCGGTCACCTCGGCTTTGTCGAAAACATAACCTTCAAAGCTAAGGTCCTTGACCCATTTGATCTTGGCGAGATCATCGACAATCGGGTTCGGTCCTTCGAACAACAAACCGTTCCAGCGCGACAACGAGCGCCGCGGCAAGTGCAAGCAAGGCTGTTCCGCAAAGTGCGGCGCACCCAAGAAGTCGCCTCGGTTGTCATACGTCCAGCGATGCAATGGGCAAACGATGTTGCCGCCCTGCAATTGGCCCGCCCCCTTGAGCATCACCGCCTGACGGTGGCGACACACATTGGAGACGAGTTCGATGGACTGACCGTTGTTGACCAACGCCCACGCACCGTCGCGCGTTTCAAGCGCACGGTAATCGTTGCGGTTCGGGACCATGAGTTCATGGCCAACATACACAAGGCCGCGCTTGAAGACGGAATTCAGCTCGCGCTGAAAGATGGCCTGATCGAAATACCAGCTCAACGGGAGCTGTGTGGTATCGGCAAACGGCGCGGCAAGCTCGCGTTCGCCCAAGAGCTTGGACATAGTCCTTACCTCCAATTAGCGCGCGCGTAGCTTCGAACTCCCGCGCATTAACCAAAGTAAAAACGACACCCGGGCGATCGAGAAACTAGCTTTTAACTCTGCTTGCTCCGTCCCGACATTCCCGCCGTTCGAGGCCGAAGTAGACCCACTGGTATCTCGCTGCTGGTACACAGTGAGAGCGGGTAACTGACCACAAAAAGGGGGAGGGAAATTGTGCCGGAATTAGGTACGTTTGGCAACCCAACTACAAGGCAAAACTGCTCCTATTCCGGGGGCGCGGATGGTCGTCGTACTCCCCCTGCTCACGACTCTCCGTGAGCGCCGAAAGGCGGGCACGCCGTTTAGAATTGCCGCTCGTGCTTGAGGTGTGTCTACGAACCTTGACACACCCTGACCGTCTCCGAACATGTCCAAAAAAACAACGACCACCCCTTCAGCAGAGCCGGCCAGCTTCGAGGCCGCCATGGCCGAACTCGAGGCGCTGGTTGCTCGCATGGAGGAAGGCGAACTGCCGCTGGAGGAGTCGATCAGCGCCTATCAGCGCGGTGCCGAGCTGCTCCGTCATTGCGAAAAGATCCTGGCCGACGCCGAGCAGCGCATCAAAGTACTCATGCCAGACGGCGACGGCGGCACGCTCCAAGACTACGACGATCAGGCGTGATGGTTGCATTTCAAGACTGGGCCCGCGAGCAAGCGGGCTACATGGAAGGGGTGCTTGCTGAGTTGCTACCGAGCCGCGATACCGTTCCGCACCGGCTCCACGGCGCGATGCGCTACGCCACGCTCGGCGGCGGCAAACGCGTCCGCCCCATGCTGGCGCTTGCCGCCGGCGAACTCACCCATGCGTCACGCGATCGGGTGAAGATTGTCGCGGCAGCCGTTGAAGCGATTCACGCCTACTCGCTGATCCATGACGACCTGCCTTGTATGGATGACGACGTGCTGCGCCGCGGCCGCCCGACCTGCCATATCGAATTCGACGAGGCAACTGCGCTTCTTGCTGGAGATGCCCTACAGGCCTTGGCATTTCAGCTTGTGAGCGCCCACACACTATGTGATTCAGCGAACGCACAGGTCGAGTTAATCCGGCTGTTCGCTGAGGCTTGCGGATCACGAGGCATGGCCGGCGGGCAGGCGATTGACCTTGCCAACGTCGACCGTCAGATTTCCCTCCCCGAGCTCGAACACATGCACATGCTCAAGACCGGCGCGCTGATCCGCGCCTCGGTGCTGATGGGCGCGCTCTGTGGGAAGCCGCTAAGCGACGCCGAACGGGGCCGACTTGACCACTACGCCAAGTGCGTTGGTCTCGCGTTTCAGGTGGTGGACGATGTGCTGGATTGCGAGTCTAATACCGAGAAACTCGGCAAGACAGCAGGTAAAGACCTGAACGCCAACAAACCGACATACGTCAGCCTAATGGGCTTGACCCAAGCCAAAGCCTTCGCGGCTGAATTGCTTGAAGACGCCGTCGCCAGCGTCGCACCATTTGGTGCGTCGGCGACTCGCCTGACCGAGCTCGCACAGTTCATTGTGCGTCGCGACCACTGAGTTCACTGATGGCTACACCGCACACTTACCCGCTTCTCGACACGATCAACGACCCGGCTGACTTGCGCCGCCTCGATCGCCGTGATCTGCACCAGCTCTCGCGCGAATTGCGTGACTTCATCGTCGAATCCGTCTCCACCACGGGCGGACATTTTTCGTCGAACCTCGGGACGGTCGAGCTCACCATCGCCCTTCACTATGTGTTCAACACGCCAGACGACCGCTTGGTCTGGGATGTGGGTCACCAAACCTACGGGCACAAAATTCTGACGGGCCGCCGTAAGGGCATGTCCAAGCTGCGCCAGAAGGGCGGCATCGCCGGATTCCCGCGTCGCGAGGAATCGCCCTACGATACGTTTGGCACGGCACACTCTTCAACGTCGATTTCTGCAGCGCTCGGCATGGCAATTGCCGCTCGCTTGTCAGGCCGGGTTGGCGAAACCCGACGCCACTCGATCGCCATCATCGGCGACGGCGCAATCACGGCCGGCATGGCGTTTGAAGCCATGAACAACGTGGGCCGCGAGAACGTCATCGTTATCCTGAACGATAACGATATGTCGATTTCCGAATCGATTGGAGCGCTCAACAATTACTTTGCCAAGTTGATGTCGGGCCGCTTCTACGCAGCGACCAAGAAAACCGCAGAGCGCGCGTTGCAATACACACCGACGTTCAAGGAAATCGCCAAAAAGCTTGAAGAGCACGCCAAGGGCATGATCATCCCCTCGACGATGTTTGAAGAGTTCGGCTTCAATTACACCGGCCCAATCGACGGTCATAACGTCGATGTGTTGGTCGATACGCTCAACAACATCAAACAGCTAGATGGCCCGCAGTTCTTGCACGTGGTGACACGTAAAGGTCAGGGATACAAGCTCGCCGAAGACGACCCGATCAACTACCACGGTCCACCAAAGTTCGACCCGAAGATCGGGATCGTCAAGGCGGCACCTGCACCAGACGCTAAGCCGAAACCCACCTATACGCAGATCTTCGGTGACTGGCTGTGCGATATGGCCGCGGCGGATAAGCGCCTTGTCGGCATCACGCCGGCCATGCGCGAGGGCTCAGGGCTTGTTAAGTTTTCGCAGCAGTACCCCGATCGCTATTTCGATACGGCGATTGCTGAACAACACGCGGTGACGTTCGCAGCCGGCCTCGCGGCTGATGGCATGCGCCCGGTGTTGGCGATTTACTCGACGTTTTTGCAACGCGGTTACGACCAATTGATTCACGATGTGGCAATCCAGAACTTGCCAGTCGTATTCGCACTTGATCGCGGGGGGCTGGTCGGTGCTGACGGCCCGACACACCACGGCGCGTTTGATCTTTCGTATCTGCGCTGCATTCCAAACATGGTCGTGATGGCACCGGCCGACGAGAACGAATGTCGCCAGATGCTCACCACTGGTATGCACCTCGACAAACCTTCTGCCGTGCGCTATCCGCGTGGCGCAGGACCAGGTGTCGCTATCGAGAAGGCGCTAACCACATTGCCCGTGGGCAAAGGTGTGTTGGTGCGCGAGGCCAAAGGCTTCTCGACGGCCAACACAGCAAAAACGCGCGTCGCCATTCTGGCGTTTGGCTCGATGGTCAAGCCCGCACTCGATGCTGGCGAAGAAATCAACGCGAGCGTGGCCAACATGCGCTTTGTGAAACCGATCGATGACGCGCTCGTTTTCAAACTGGCAACCACGCACGATGTGATCATCACCGTTGAAGAAAACGTCGTCATGGGCGGCGCCGGCAGCGCGGTTGCCGAGAGCCTCTCTGCACAAAACTTGAGCGTGCCGGTGTTGCATCTTGGCTTGCCCGATCAGTTTGTCGAGCACGGCGATCCGGCCGGGTTGTTGGCCGACTGCGGCTTGAACCGCGAAGGCATTGTGAACAGCGTCCGCAAGTGGCTGAACGAAACGCAAAGCGGCGCGCAGCGCGCGGCCGTCTAGACGTTGCTTTAGAACTCAACCTCAATTGGCCTCTTCAACTCGCATCTTGCACTTATCGAGCCTACCTATGTCACGCATCTTTACTTCACTCGTGTGCGTTGCTGGTTTGCTGAGCGCATCAGCCATCGCCCAAGATAGCAAAGCACCTACGACACCAGCCGCAGCGAGCGCGCCGGCCCTCAAACATAGCTGCAAACAACCCGATCGGCCAAACCAGTTCGCAAGCGAAGATCAGCAAAAGGCTTTCATCAAGGATGTCGATGCGTATCGCGATTGCCTGATGGCGTTTCGGTCTGAAATGAACACCAAGGCCAAAGCACACGTTGAGGCTGCAAACAAGGCCATCGAAGAGTTCAACGCCTTCGCTGAGTCACTGCGCAAGAAGTGATCGACTCCCGTCGAGTGAAAAAGGCCGCGACTGCGGCCTTTTTTGTTTCGACCGCTGACCTCTACTTCACAGTGGACTTGTCTTGTCCGAAGAGTAGCTTGCGTTGTTCGTCAGTCATCTGCTCAACCGGGATTCGTTTAACGAGGTCCTTCTTTGCATAAGCACGCGCCGTCGCGGGCCGCGCTTTGATCGCTTCAATCCACCGCGCAAGATGCGGGAAGTCAGCCATGTCCTGCC
Source organism: Nitrosomonadaceae bacterium (assembly GCA_021300055.1). Classification (GTDB taxonomy): domain Bacteria; phylum Pseudomonadota; class Gammaproteobacteria; order Burkholderiales; family Usitatibacteraceae; genus UKL13-2. The sequence goes on from JAJTHU010000334.1 coordinate 5,708, forward strand.
CCTGACGATCCGGCAAGATCCATGGATATGCAGCCATGTCGGCGATGGTGTATTGCTTGCCTGCGATAAACGCACGATACGATAGGCGTTTGTTCAACACACCGTAGAGGCGTGACGTTTCGTTCGTATAGCGCTCAATGCCATAAGGGATTTTTTCGGGCGCGTAGTGACGGAAGTGATGGTTCTGCCCCAGCATCGGCCCTAGGCCGCCCATTTGCCACATCACCCACTGCAGCACATCTACCTGTCCGCGCAAATCCTTCGGGATGAACTTGCCGGTTTTTCCAGCAAGGTAGAGAAGAATGGCGCCGGACTCAAAGACACTTATCGCCTTGCCACCGTCGATAGGCACATGGTCGACAATAGCGGGCATGCGATTGTTTGGCGAGATCTTCAGGAATTCCGGCTTGAACAAATGTGAGCGCATTCCCCACCCTAGGCGTCAGCCAGGGTGGGGTCAAGCGAACGGCGCTCCGGAGCGCCCGTTCTTTCTGGTTTGTGCTGAGTGCCCCACCCATCAACGTGGGACTGTATATAATGACAGTAC
>JAJTHU010000236.1 GCA_021300055.1 Nitrosomonadaceae bacterium
GGAATGCCGGCAGCAACGGCGACATCATGTCCTACGCGCCGTCGCGCGAATTGGTTTTCTCTAACCCCGAAGTGCGCTGCGGTGCGAACGGTGAAGTCGCGTGTGGCGCTGCAGGTGACGCAAGCGCCGCCACCAACAACGCACGCGCCATCCGCGCCGCGCGCAAGCTCATCGCCGACTACCGCAAAACGCAGCCGCTACCGCTGCCCGACATGACGGGCTTGTGGAGCAGCACACAAGGTAGCGCGCAGGTGCACCTTTCGCATCGCGGCAAGGTCATCTCGGCCGTGCTGTTTGAACAAGATAGTAGCGGGCGCACCAGCTGGCTCGCGGTACCAAATTGTTTGGTCGATGACCGTACTTGCCAAGGAGCGCTCTATACCAGCTGGGCACCCCCAAGTGGTGGCAATGCAGGTACGCTCGTACCGCCGAGCGTGTTTACCGCCGCAGTAGGCACGATGACGATCAACATGTCGTTGCCCGCAGGACCAAACTTCCGCATCACGCAGTTCGGCTTCAGCCGCGATTTCAGCGCCAGCCGCGCGTACGCGTTCTCGCCACCACCGGCGGATGACCAAACGCTCGAAGGCAGCTGGTGGCTATCGATGTTCCTCGGCCCGGGTGTCGCCATCACCCGCAACGGCACGCAGCTACACGCCATGTGGTTTGGGTTCGACCGCAACGGTCAAGGCGAGTGGCTTTCGTCAAATGACTGCCGACTCTCGACAGGGGGCGTGGTCAACAGCTGTGTTGGTGGCTTGCGCCGCCCACTCGGCGCGGGAATGACCAACGTCGGCTCCATCGCACTCGATTTCACGAGCGCCTATCGCGGTCGGGTGCAGATTGGTCGGGATGGGGTGACCCGCACCGCCAGCATCGAACGCGAGCTGATGCTTGATCCGTAATCGAGCGCGATGCTTGGCGGTGCTCCATTCCGCCGCCAGCATCGAGCGCGAGCTGATGCTTGATCCTTAGCCTGACGGCAATGCTTGCCGCGGCCAGCGCACCAGCGGCTGGTCGCCGTAACGCCCCTCTCTGCAACGAAATACCAACCCTGCCGCGCCGTGCTGTGGGGCGTGACGGTGCGCGATGCTCAAGGTGCGCCAGCTGGGCGCGCGAACGATGTCGGCCAGCCCCGGCGCGGCATAGCCCGGCATCGCTAGGCCGCGGCCACGCACAAGCTTCTCCAGTAGCCGACGGCGGACCGTGAGGCCCTCGGCGCGCACATCCTCGCCGTCGAGCAGCAACACGTCCGCTAGCAACAGATTGGAAGCTGAATCAGCATCCGTCAGCGCCAGCCACGCTTCAAACAGGCTTGCCGGGCCACGCTCGGCGAACGCCGTGGCGTCGTCGACCACGCTGACCGCTTCTGCCGTCACCTGCAGCAGCACCCGCTTGCCGCTCGGCAGCCACTCGGCCTGCCACGCCGCGGCCTGCCCCAGCGCCGCCTGAAGGGCGCTCTCCGCCACGTCTGGCGGCAGGTCGATGGCGCGCTCCGCACTTAGTTGAAAACGGGTTGGCGCGTCGCGCGGGGAAGTGAACATCAAAAAATTCTAGCGGATGGGCGCCCGGTGGGCGGCGCTGGCACCAAGAGAAGCACCGCTGCAGTTCGGTCGGCGCGTCGACTCTCTCTATAATTGAGAAAAATCCGATACTTACATGCCCCGCCCCGCCGATTCCCTGCCCTGGCAGACACTCCAGCAACTCGCTACCCAAACGGGAAACGGCACCGCTGCCCCCGCTAGCGAAACGCTCGCGCACTGCTTTGCCTCAGCGGCGGGGATAACCGTCGATTGGCATCGTCAGGGACTCAGCGCCGCAGCGTTTGACGCGCTCGAAGCGCTGCTCGACGCTGCCAAGGTTGGCGAGAAGGCCAAGCAGCTGGTGGCGGGCGCGTGGATCAACCCCACGGAGTCGCGTCCGGTACTGCATCCGCGGTTGCGGCTGGCGGGAACCAGCGCTGGCGTCGCGGGAGAAGTGGGGGAAGTAGGGGAAGTGGGGGACGCAGACGCCGCCATCGCAGCATCGCTGGCCACGATGACGCGCTTTGTCGAAGGCGTGCGCAGCGGGCGTCGTGGGTTTCGCGCAGCCGCGGACCGCGCCTATACCGATGTGCTAGTGCTTGGCATCGGCGGCTCCGCGCTCGGCCCCGCACTCGGCGTCGCCGCGCTGCAAACGGCCAACAGCCATCACACCGACAGCGGCAACCTGCGCGTTCACTTTGTTGGCAATATCGACGGCGCCGCGCTCGACGACGTCACCGCCAACTTGCCGGCGCTGACCACGCTAGTCGTGGTGGTGTCGAAAACGTTCACCACGGAAGAAACGCTCGCCAACGCCCTTGCAGCACGCGCATGGCTGCGCGAGCACGCTGGCGAGGAGGGTTGGCCGCAGCAGTTCGTGGCCGTGACTGCAAACGCCGCCGAGGCCGCGCGCCAAGGCTACCTCGCCGACAACACGCTGACCTTTCACATCGGCGTTGGCGGTCGGTATTCGCTGTGGTCGTCGGTCGGCTTGCCGATTGCGCTTGCGCACGGCGTTGCGGTGTTCCGTGCGCTGCTCGATGGCGCCGCGGCGATGGATCAACACTTCGCCAGCGCGCCATTCCGCGAAAACCTGCCGCAACTGTTGGCGGCATTTGGGATCTGGAATCGCAACTTTCGGCAGATTGGCGCACACGCCGTGCTGCCGTACGCAGAGCGACTCGCGCTGTTGCCGCGCTATCTGCAGCAACTGGAGATGGAGTCGAACGGAAAGAGTGTTGACCTCGACGGCAATCCGGTCAGCTACGCGACCGCTCCGGTGGTCTTCGGCGAGGCCGGCAGCACTGGCCAACACTCGTTTCATCAGTTGCTGCATCAGGGCACCGATCGTGTCGCGAGTGACGTACTCATCGTGCGGGAGCGCATGGGGCGCTCGCCGCCACAACACCAAGCATTGCTCAGTAACGCGTTTGCACAAGCCGACGCGCTGTGGTCGGGCAACATCGATACGGCACCGCCTCCGCATCGCGTGCACCAAGGCGGGCGTCCGGTGTCGATGATCGAGCTCACGCGGCTCGATGCTTTCCACCTCGGCGCGTTGTTGGCGCTGTACGAGCACAAAGTATTCGCGCAAGGCGTGATTTGGCACATCAATAGCTTCGATCAGTGGGGCGTCGAACTCGGCAAGACCATCGCGCGCAATCTCATGCCCGCGATTGCTGCGACGGATCCGCGCAAGAGCCTCGTCGAACAACTCGCGCCGCAGGCGTCGTCTTCTAGCACGACCAAACGCGCATGAAGAACGCTAGCGCTCTTTTGCTCGCGTTAGACGAGCCGATTTTTGAACTCGACCTCGACGGCGTGGTGCGTGCGGCGACCGCGTCCGCGCAAGCGCTGGCGGGTAGCGCCGATGGCTACGCATTCGCCGAATGCATCGAGCCACGTGACCGCGCGAGGCTCGCGCAAGCAGTGAAGCGTTTGGTCGAAGGCAAGACCCAAGCGACGACGCTTGAGGTGAGCTTCACCGCCAGCGGCGACAGTGTGCCGATGCAGGCCAAACTTGCCGCCATTACTGGACCAACCGGCAAACCAATTGCCATCGGTGTTTGGCTGCGCGACCTGTCGTTGGAGAAAGCCAGCGAAGCTGCCGCGAACGTACAAGGCACGCACTTGCTCGATCTCGTGGAGAACATGCGTGACGCGTGCGTAGTCGAAGGCGGCGATGGCAGCGTCGAGATGATTAACCCGGCGTTCTGCGCGCTGTTTGACATCAAGGCGGCGCCACAATCGTTGATTGGCACGAGCTGCGCCGCGCTCTTCGAAACTGCATCCGTCGCCACCGAGCGCCGCATTGGGCCGCTCTACTTCCCACTCGACGCAGCTGGCATCGACAATCAGCGCGATGAATTGGCCTTTGCGCTGGCAAGCGGCGAGAACGTGACCCAAACCACGCTTGCCGTGGACGGCGAGCAAGGCATCGCGGGTCGTTTGCATCTCTTCAACACCGCAAGCCAACTGAGCGCGGAGCCGCGCGCAGCCGACTCAACGATTGCCAACCAAATGGCGTTAGTTGAGCGCATTGCGCAGGCGCTTGCGGTCAGCTTTGAAAACGCCAGCACGGCGGTGCATCGCGCCGAGCAAGTTGAGTTGCCGGGCCAGATCATCGACAACTTGCGCCGTGTCGAAGATGCGACCACCAACGCATTCGATGCCGTTGCTGGGCTGCTCGATTTCTCGCGCATCGAGGGCACGCCGGTGAGCTTGGAGCCCGCGCCATTTAGGTTACGCGAGAGCGTCGCCGCGATGGTGGCTGGCCTTGTTAGCCACGCGGAGAACCACCGTGTGCAACTACGCGTTCGCATCGAGCAGGATGTCCCTGAACAGCTAACCGCTGACGGCCCGCGCCTCATGCAGGCGCTGCGCAACATCGCCGAGGCCGCAATGGCGACCTTGGTTGTTGAGGCAGCGACCGAGAGCACGGCAGACGGCGCTTCCAAACGCGACCACGCTGCTGAACTGAACCTCAGCATCGCCCCCGAATACACGAGTGAGTCGCTGATCCACTTGGCTTTTGCGGTCGAGCTACGCGGAGGCGTGCGAGCGCGAACGATGCCCGCCTCCAGCACGATGCAACTAGCCTTGGCGCGGCAAATCGTGCGCGCATTTGGCGAGAATGGTGCTGGCAAGCTTGAGCACGATGAGCGCAAAACCGGCGCGCACTGGCAATTCACGGCGGCTCTGCCATTCGACAACACCCGTATCAATTTGCCGCGCCCGACCATCGTTTCACTGACCTCGCTACCGGTACTCATCGTTAGCGGCAACACCGAAGAGCGCAAGCAACTCGCGGAGATGGCCAAGAGCTGGCGCATGCTGCCGCGCGAAGCGGATAACGCCGCGGTTGCATTGCAGTTGCTCGAGCGCATGGCGCGTGAGGGCTCGCCTATTCCGCTCGTCATCACGGCCAATCAACTGCGGACGCAAGACGGATTTCTGCTTGCGTTTCGTATCAAAAATCACCCTGCGCTGAAGCAAACGGCCATCATCTTGCTCGCCAACCAGGGCCGTCCCGGCGACGCCATCGCTTGCCGCGAGAATGGCATCAGCGCCTACCTGCGCCAGCCGATTGCGGCGCAACAGCTCAACGAGGCGATCACCGCCATCCTCGGTATGCAAGACGACGCCGAAGCGACGGCAACGCTCATTACGCGCCACAGTCTGCGTGAGCAGAAGAAAGCCGCGGTACTGATCATCGATGCCGCGCGCGACAACGCTATGTTTGCCGCGGCAGGCTTGAAGAAGCGCGATTACCGCGTGGTCCTGGTGAGTGGCGCCGATGAAGCGCGCGAAGCGATGGTGCAGGAGACATTCGACATCATCGTCGTCGACCCGGTCCAAGCGGGATTCCCAGACAACGTGGTCGGCCACTTGCGCGAGGCCGTTGGCGAGGACCGTGCGCAGCCCCGCATTCTCTTCGCGGGCGAATCGCCGCTGGCCAGCGGCTCACCTTACGATGGCATGGTGCTCAAGCCGTTTGCCAAGGATTCATTGGTGAACGCCGTTGAGGCGATCGTCGGCGCCGAATAGCGCTCATTCCAGAAGTGAAACCCCAGCATTGGCAGGCGTTTTCAGGGGTTTTCGCGGTATCAACAGCAAATCCCGACCGGCGGAGGGCGATCAAATGCTACCTCAAACGGTGTCAGATAGCCCAGCGCGGCGCGGGGGGTGTGATTGTGTTTGTCCTCAATTCGCTTGATCCTCGCCAGACTGACCTTA
>JAJTHU010000048.1 GCA_021300055.1 Nitrosomonadaceae bacterium
CCAATGCGCGGCACCTCGCGCCACAGCGCGCGCAAGGTTTCTGCTGAAAAGAACTCGGCTTGGGGCGTGTGCTGGAGCGCAAGGAACGCACGAAAAATCGCGCGCGGATCACGTCGGAATAGTTTTGGATCGGTCGCGGCGATATTGCCGTTGACGAGCTCAAACTCGGCGTCAATGGGCTTCACCGCATCGCGCTGTTTGCGCAGAATGAACTCGCTCAAGTTGGCGAGCAGAATCGAGTTGAGCTGCCAAATCACTTTGGCGGACAAATAGTAGCGACGCATCAGCACTTCGGAGGGGCGCTTTGCGAGCGTCGGCTTCAGGCGTAGTTGCTGCGCGATCGTGTTTTGGTGGTCGAACACCAGTCGGTCCTCGCGGCGCCCCGCGAGGTAATGCAAACGGATGCGTAAGTCGATCAACACGCGACGATGCTTTGCAATCAGCTTCGCTTCGTCTAAGGTGATTAGACCTGCCTGCGCGAGTGACGACCAATCGGCTTGAATGTCGCCGCCAATTTTTGCGGCGCGCGCAATCCAGAGTACGGTCTGAAGATCGCGTAGTCCCCCGGGACTCTCCTTGATGTTGGGCTCAAGGTTCATGGCGATATCGTGATGCCGCTCGTGCCGCCGCCGCTGCTCGTCTAGCTTGGCTTGCAAGAACTTGGGCAAGCTGCGCGCCTTGGTGAGCCTGTCAAGAAGCTGGGCGGCGAGTGTGCGGTTGCCGTAGAGCCAGCGTGCCTCGAGCATGCTCGTGTCGACAGTAACGTCTTTGACGGCCTCTTCGAGGCACTCGCTCAATGTGCGAACCGAAATTCCGGGTTCGAGGCCGACATCCCACAACAGGCTGACAAACGCTTCAATCAGTTGCGCCTCACTCGGCGTTGGCGTCTTCTCGAGTAGGATGAGCACGTCAACATCTGACGCCGGAAACAAGAAGCCCCGACCGTAGCCGCCAACGGCAAGCAATGCAACATGCGGTGGAATATCGAGGTCGCTAGCGATGCGCGCAATCACTTCATCGACGAGCAGCGCGTGCTGACGCAAGTTGCGGTCAGGCTGTGGGCGGCAGAAGTACTCGTGCTTGAGGCGTGCGCGTTCTTGCGCAAGCCAATCGCGGATGGGCTTAAGGTAAGCGACGCGCGTGCTGGGGTCGGCCAACGCCAACCCCGCTAGGCGTGGGCTGCGGCGGGCTGGGTGGCACCAGCGGCTGGCGATCCCGCAGAAACGGTCAGCACCTCAAAGCCGTCTTCGGTGACGAGCACGGTGTGCTCCCATTGCGCTGACAGGCTATGGTCTGCGGTGACGACTGTCCAACCGTCGCCAAGCATACGAATGTCTTTCTTTCCCGCGTTGATCATGGGCTCCACCGTGAAAATCATGCCCGCCTTAAGCGTCATTCCCTGGCCAGGCTTGCCGTAGTGGAGGATCTGCGGCTCTTCATGAAATTTTTTGCCGATGCCGTGCCCGCAGAACTCGCGGACCACAGAAAAACCGTTGCTCTCGGCCAAAGACTGGATCGCATGTCCGATGTCGCCGATCGTAGCGCCGTGCTTCACTTTGCGAATCCCACGCCACATGGCTTCGTAGGTCACCTCGGATAAACGTCGCGCTTGAATCGAAGGCTCGCCAATCATAAACATCCGGCTCGTGTCACCGTGGTAGCCGTCCTTGATGACGGTGACATCGATGTTGATGACGTCACCGTGCTTCAGGACTTTTTCACCCGGTATGCCATGACACACTTGGTGATTCACTGAGGTGCAGATCGACGCCGGGTAGGGGCGATGACCCGCCGGGGCGTAACCCAGCGTGGCAGGGATCGTGCCTTGCACGTTCACCATGTAGTCATGGCAAAGTTTGTCTAGCTTGCCGGTGGTAACCCCAGCCTTGACGTGTGGCGTGATGTAGTCGAGCACTTCCGAGGCAAGGCGTCCGGCGACGCGCATGCCCTCGATGTCGGCTTCTGTTTTGATAACGATAGTCATATGGCTGAAAAGTATATCAGTGGGCCGTTTTTGCCAAGGCTCGCACCGCGCTACCAAAGCTGTGGACGATTGCCCAGTTCGCGTCGCTTACGGTGTGGCGCAATGACTTCGCGCTCCAGCCAGAATCGCAACTTGCCTGCGTCGGGGTGGTGGCTGCGCGAGGCGAGTGCAACGACGGCAGACTCCGATAGCAACAGGACCCCGGGACGTATTTCCCGATAGTTACCCTCTCCGTACGACAGCTTATTGGTCTTTTCGGGTTTGCGGCCTAACATCTTGAGCAGGTCTCGCTCCATAAACCAGATCTGCTCATCGTCTTCTTCCGCGCGGACATGCGTGCCATAGAACTCGTAGTAGCGACCTTGCCACTTCGCATAAGGCTCCCGCTTTGCCCAGTCGAAGTAGCTACCAACAAACTCTAGGATGGGCTTGGCCAAAATGACTCCCCACAGGGGGATCGACATCACAACTAGGATGAGGCTGTTCTGACCGCCGCCCCCCGAGCGGTACGCGTAGTAGGAGAGCCCCGCGGCGATGGCGACACGAATCGCCACGCCGAACCAGAAACGCGCCGGGGAAGGCGGGTCGTCGGCGTTCTGAAAGTCATCTTTTGCCGGTTTAGCCATCGGATTCGGCCTTTAACTGGGGCGGTTGTGCGTCTGGCGTGATGGGGAAAACTGTTGCCAAAAGGGCAAATTTATGCGTATAATCAAAGGCTTTCCCAATTTTCGGGATTGCTTTTCGTAAATCTCCCGCTCGCACCGTTAAGGTCCATCGTCTTGTTCTTTCAGGCGGCTGGCTCAGCGAGTGGCAGGCCCAACCTTAACCTCGGAGTATTGAATGTCTACTACCATGCGTCAAATGCTGGAAGCTGGTGTGCACTTCGGTCACCAAACCCGCTTCTGGAACCCTAAGATGGCACCGTATATCTTCGGTGCGCGTAACAAGATTCACATCATCAACCTCGAAAAGTCGCTGCCACTTTTCCAGGAAGCACTCAAGTTCGTGCGCACCCTCGCGCAGAACAAAGGCACCATCCTCTTTGTCGGCACCAAGCGCCAGGCCCGTGAAATCATCATGGAAGAAGCCACGCGCGCCGGTATGCCATTTGTTGACTCGCGTTGGCTAGGCGGCATGCTGACCAACTACAAAACGGTCAAGGGCTCGCTGAAGCGCCTCAAGGATCTCGAGCAGATGGTCGAAGACGGCTCGCTCGAAAAGCTCTCGAAGAAAGAAGCGTTGATGTACGCGCGCGAGCTCGAGAAGCTGCAAAAAGCCATGGGCGGTATCAAGGATATGGGCGGCGTGCCAGACGCGATTTTTGTCGTCGACGTCGGCTACCACAAGATCGCTGTGACCGAAGCCAAAAAGCTGGGTATCCCGGTCGTCGGCGTGGTCGATACCAACAACTCGATGGAAGGCGTTGATTACGTCATCCCAGGTAACGATGACTCGACGCGCGCAATTCGCTTGTACGCACGTGGCGTCGCCGATGCCATCCTCGAAGGCAAGAGCCAAGTCATCAACGAGATGGTGAAGGCGACCGACGAGTTGGTTGAAGTTACTGAAGAGGAAGCTAAGTAACTTCAGGCAACGGAAAAAAGGGGCTCCGGCCCCTTTTTTTGAATGTGCCCTCGCTCGACTAGTGCACAGCTCGTGCGCAGTTGCAGTGACGGCATCCAGATTTAAGCGAAGCGAGCCGACTGGGTCCGCTTCACAAGGTAGTGAACACAAACCAATGGCGAGCGCATCGCGCCAGCGCGTTGAACGGGCGTAACGGCAATCGCTGTCAATGAATCGAGGAAATGAGCATGGCTGAAGTAACTGCAGGAATGGTTAAGGAACTGCGCGAAAAAACCGACGCGCC
>JAJTHU010000181.1 GCA_021300055.1 Nitrosomonadaceae bacterium
GTTGAACGTAGCAATTGTTCGCACGACCACCAAGCTTCTTCTTCAGTGGGCGCTTGCACCACTAGCAAATTAGCGAGATCAATACCCGCCTGTGATAGGGCTGGGGCATAGGGTACGTGCGGCGGTGCGACCATGGCGATGCGCCGCTGGCGCGACAACGCGGCGAGTGCGGGCAGCAACAGCGATACCTCGCCCATGCCATCGGCTTGGTGTAGCAATTCGGTGACGGCACCACGAGGCCAACCGCCGCCGGGCAGCAGCGCATCTAGGCGCGCATGACCGGTGGCAAACACCTCGCGCTGCCCAAACGTGGCGTCACCCCGCCACACCAGCGCGTTGGCGAATAGCGAAACGATCGAATTGACGCGATTGACGGTGGGGGAGGTGGCAGACACGGTAGCAAGCGATACGAATAAGGGGCGCAAAAAAGGACAGCGCGGCGAAATCGGCAAATACTGTATTTGTGTACAGTATTTGCCGATTTCGCCGCGCTGTCAACTGTGCGGCTTGCGGCGCGTCTGCGCTTACTTAGAGGCTAGCGTCGATAAATGCGGAAAGCTGGGTTTTTGAAAGGGCGCCGACTTTGGTCGCTTCGACGTTACCGTTCTTGAACAGCATCAGGGTTGGGATGCCGCGAATGCCGTATTTCGGCGGGGTGGCTTGGTTTTCGTCGATATTGAGTTTGGCTACCTTGAGCTTGCCAGCGTAGTCGCGGGCAACGTCGTCCAGGATCGGCGCAATCATCTTGCAAGGGCCACACCACTCTGCCCAGTAATCGACCAAGACGGGAGTGGTGCTGTTAAGAACTTCGGCCTCGAAGGTCGAATCGCTGACGTGAACAATGGCTGAACTCATAAGAAACCTCTAGCTGGAATGCAGAAAAAGAGCGGCGATTATGCCACGCAGCGCCAAAGCGCCTTTGGGGGTGGTCGAGGGGTGGCCGATGCTTCACCCTACACGCTCAAGGGGGATTAATTGGGGGTGCTCTGCTAAAATTACAAGCTCAAACGCTGCCCTTTCAAGCGCTTTCCTTTATCTCCCTTCTTTTCACGTGCCTGCGCCATGGCTTACGTCATCACTGAATCCTGCATCAAGTGCAAATACACCGACTGCGTCGATGTGTGCCCTGTCGATTGTTTTCGCGAGGGGCCGAATATGCTGGTCATCGATCCGGATGAATGCATCGATTGCACCTTGTGTGTGGCCGAGTGCCCAGTAGAGGCCATTTTTGCTGAAGACGATGTGCCGACTACGCAGCAGCACTTCATCGGCATTAATGCGGAACTCGCCAAGGTCTGGAAGCCGCTGGTGCAGCGCAAGGCCGCTCCGGCGGACGCCGACGAGTGGGCCAAGGTCAAAGAAAAGGCGCACTTGCTCGAAAAGTAGCGCGCCTATTGCTTTTGGGTCGCTTGTTCGTCACGACACGTGTTGTTGTGAACACCACCGACGCCCTGCTACGCGCGGTAGTGTGACGATCATTTACGGCATGGAGGGGTCGTCTGATGACTGAGTCACCCGCCCCAATGAGTTCCACCGAGGCCCGGCGTCTCACCCAGGCCTGGTCCAAGCTGATCGCGCATTGGCCTGCCAATACGGTGGTGGTCACGCCCAACCGCCGCCTCGCGCAATCCCTCAAGCGTGCCTACGACCAAGCGCAGCGTGCTGCTGGTCGCCTCGCCTGGGCCTCGCCGGATATCCTGCCGCTGGCGACATTTACGGTGCGCACTTATCACGCACTCACCCTACAGGCATCGGGAGACGCCGACGTGCCCGCACGCCAGCAGCAGTTGATTGACGCCTTGCAAAGCCACGTATTGTGGGAGCAGGTGATTCGCAAGTCGGAAGCCAGCAATACACTGCTATCGATTCCGCAAACAGCAAAGCATGCTGCGTCGGCGTGGTCGGTTGCCCATCAGTGGCGGCTGTTTGATCCGATGCGGAGCTATCCGCTGCACGAAGACGCGCAAATGTTCTGGAACTGGGCGCGGCAATTTCAACAGCTTTGTGTTGAGAACAGCGTGGTTGATCACGCCGTCTTGCCAGACGTGCTCGCGAATCTACTAAGCAACACCTTGACTGCGGAAGAACGCACAAAGGCGATTGCAGCGGGCACGCTGCCGACGCAACTGTGGACGGCCGGTTTCGATATCGTCACCCCGCAGGCTGAGGCCTTGTTGGCCGCGCACGCGATCGCTGGGATTGTCGTTGGTGAACTGCAAGACGACCTCGGTGAGGAAGCCGCACAGCTCCAGCGACACGAATTCGTGAGCGAAGCAGAGGAGTTGCGTGCATGTGCGGCATGGGCGCGCCAAATGGTTGAAAGAGCGCTCGAAAGCGATCACCAAACACGCATCGCGATCGTCGTGCCTGACCTGCAAAACAAGCGCAGCCGCATTGCACGTGCCCTCTCCGATGCATTGGACCCGCTCGCACGAACACGTGCGGCAACGTTGGCAAAGGCGGGTGCGGACGCGCAGTCGAGCCACTTCAACATTTCGCTCGGTCTTGCGCTTAACGAATACGGGGTCGTTCACGACGCGTTGGAGTTGATCGAGTTTGCGCAATCACGTTCGTTGCCATTCGCTCGCGTAAGCACATTGCTGCGTTCACCTTTTGTCGGTGGCGCTGAGCGCGAGATGTCCACACGGGCAAAGTTGGACGCCGAGTTGCGCGAGGTGCTTGGCGCCGACGTGAATTTGATGGCATTGCAGAGAACGCTGAAAGTTACGCGTAGCAAACGACTGCTGGCGACTGCGCGTGCCTGTCCGATATTGTTAGAGGTTGTTGATGGCGTTGTCGCGCTGCAAAGCGGCACGCAGAAGCGCTCGCCACACGATTGGCGGCAGCACTTCAGCGCCGTGCTCGCGGCTTGGGGCTTTCCGGGAGAGCGTACGGTTGGCTCAATCGAGTTTCAGGTGTTGCAGAAATTTCGTGACGCACTCGAAGGCTTGGCCGCGCTTGAGTCGATTCAGCCGCGCATGCGCGCCGACGAAGCGCTCGCCCAATTGCGTCGCATCGTTTCTGACACGGTGTTTCAGCCTGAATCAACGGAGCAAGGCCAAGCGTCAATTCAGGTGCTTGGCATTCTTGA
>JAJTHU010000231.1 GCA_021300055.1 Nitrosomonadaceae bacterium
GCAAGCGACCAGCCTTCCACATACGCCAGGCGGTCTTGTAGGTAAGGCCTTGCTGCTTAGCCCACACGCTCAATTTCATAAAAAACACTGTACCTCAATTGGGCATATTTCGTTATGTATCTTGTTACAGCTCGCAACCCTCGGCCGCTCGACCTTGGAGTCAGGGAGAACCTGCGCAGTTAGCGTCGCGCTAGCGCCCAGTCAATGTGCTCAGCGACTAGAGCAGACGCCTGCGATCGTGCGCTGGTAAGCGCTTCACGCAGGATCGCTCGCGTTTCGCTGGCGATTGACGTGCTTCTCAGGGCATTGCCACTGGCAACAGCGAGGTTGCGCTGCCAGCGCTCGAATCCGATGCGCCGGATGGCGGATCCCTCCATGCGGGAGAGCCATTGCGTTTCCGTCCAAGACCACAGTTCAACGATGCCGATGCGATCCAGTCCATGGCGGACATGAAAGTCGACCTCTGCCGTCGGCTGCGCGTATTTGTTCCACGGGCACACCAACTGGCAATCGTCGCAGCCATAGATGCGGTTCCCCATCGCCTCGCGAAACTCCAAGGGGATACTACCCTTGTGCTCGATGGTCAGGTACGAGATGCAGCGGCGCGCGTCTAGCTGGTACGGCGCAACGATGGCTTGAGTCGGGCAGATGTCAATACAACGTTGGCAAGTGCCGCAGTGTTCGGTAATCGGCGCGTCGACGGGAAGCGGCAGATTGACGTATATCTCACCTAGGAAGAACATCGAGCCAGCTTCTCGGTGCAGCAGCAAGGTGTGTTTGCCGCGCCAGCCGATACCGGCTTTACGCGCGATTGCCACCTCCATGACGGGAGCTGAATCAGCGAACACGCGAAACTGAAAATTCGTGTCAGCACGCGCGGCAATCATTTCACTTAGTCGTTGCAGCTTGCCGCGCATGACCTTGTGATAGTCGCGGCCGAGCGCGTAGCGCGAAACAAATGCCGCTTCGGGATCTTGAATGGTCTCCCAGCTGTCGCGCGCCGCGAGTGGGGTGTAGTTGAGCCGCGTGGTGATGATTCGGACGGTGCCAGGGACGATGACAGCAGGGGTGCCGCGATCATGGCGAGCCATATAATCCATGGATCCGTGATAGCCCTTCGCCAGCCATTCTGCGAGTTGTTGGCGCTCTGTATCGAGTGCGACATCGCTGATGCCCACTTGCTGGAACCCAAGTTCCGCGCCCCAGCGCTTGACGTCGGCGGCCAACGCCCTAAGCGCACTTTCGCTTGAAGCTTCACTACCCATTGCCGCAGTCTACCAACCCCGAACCCTAGCCATGTCCGCCTCGTTTTCCATCGATGTGGCGCTCAGTAATGAAGAGCACACGCGGCGCGTTGCCGCAATTTTGGCGCCCGCCTTGGCGCAGGCGCCGCTGCCGTTTGTGATCTTCCTGTCTGGCGAGCTCGGTGCCGGCAAAACAACCTTGGTTCGGGCGCTGCTTCGCGCCATGGGCTTTGGGGGACGCGTTAAGAGCCCGACCTACGCGTTGGTTGAAGTTTATGTAATTTCTGGATTAAACTTGTATCACTTTGATTTTTATCGCCTTAAGGATCCCGACGAATGGCACGAATCGGGCTTTCGCGATGCCTTAACGGATCAGGCAATCAGTCTGATCGAGTGGCCCCAGAAAGCACTGGGGGCTGGGGTGTCGTTGCCGCCAGCGGATCTGGAAATTGCGCTCTCGATGGGGCCGTCGAACGACGCCCGTCAGCTGAGGCTGAGCGCGCTCAGTTCACAAGCGATCAGGTTGCTCCAGCCACTAGCGTCCACGTTGAAGTAAGCCGTCGCTCACTGCTTGCCACCCTCGGCGGCCTTCCCCTGCTGGGTCTGATGCCGAACTTGGCGTTCGCTGCGACCCGCGTCAATGCTGCGCGTGTCTGGCCCGCCAACGAATACACACGCGTGACGTTTGAGGCGCCGCCGGGCGCAGCGCCGTTCAAGTTCCAGCACTTTTTCGTCAAGGACCCAGTTCGGCTCGTGCTCGATCTGGAAAACGTCGAACTCGGCGACGCGCTGCGGACATTGGCGAACAAGGTCGGCGCGGATGATCCGTACATCAAGAGCGTGCGCGTCGCGGTGAACCGCCCGAACGTGGTGCGTGTCGTGCTCGACCTGAAGACTGAAGTGCTGCCGCAAGTCTTCGCCGTGCCTCCGGTGGGTGATTTCGGCCACCGCCTGATG
Organism: Nitrosomonadaceae bacterium; assembly: GCA_021300055.1. Lineage (GTDB taxonomy): Bacteria > Pseudomonadota > Gammaproteobacteria > Burkholderiales > Usitatibacteraceae > UKL13-2. The sequence goes on from JAJTHU010000231.1 coordinate 2,202, forward strand.
CTCGATGTTTACCCCGCGACACCAAGCGACCCGATGCTGGCGCTGCTCAATGAGGACGCAGCGCAGTTTGCACAGGGTGATGGTGCAGGCGGTACGAAACCGCCGCCCACGCCTGTGGCGGCTGGCGCAAGTGCTGCGCCTGCAGTGCCGTCCACAACAAGTTCAGCTGCGCCCCCAAACCAAAAAAATAATGACATCAAACCCGCGCCGTCGGCGGATCTCGGTTCGCCGACGGGGGTTGCGGGGGCGACCGCCGGCACAAAGCCAACGACCGCTCCGAGCGCACCGGCGATCATCGCTGGCAAGAAGCCACCGCGGCCATTCGTCGTCATGCTCGACCCGGGGCATGGAGGGGAAGATCCCGGGGCCGTGGGCCGCCGCGGCACACGCGAAAAAGACATCGTGCTCCTGATCTCGCGCCTAGTGAAGGACAAGCTCGACAACGACCCGACCTATCGCATCGCCATGACGCGCGATGCCGATTTTTTTGTACCGCTGCACCAGCGGGTGCAACGCGCGCGGCGCGTCAAGGCCGACCTGTTCATTAGTGTTCATGCGGACGCGTTCATCCATCCGCAGGCAAACGGCTCGTCGGTTTTCGCGCTTTCAGAGCGCGGAGCGACCTCAACAGCGGCGCGTTGGATCGCCAACCGCGAGAACGATGCAGACCTCATCGGAGGCATCAACCTTGCGACGCGTGATCAAGGCTTGGCGCGCATTCTGCTTGACCTTTCTACGACGGCGCAGATCAACGACTCGTTAAAGCTTGGTCGGTATGTACTCTCTGAGCTAGGCGAAGTGAACCGACTTCACAAACCACAGGTGGAGCAGGCGGGATTTGCTGTCCTTAAGGCGCCCGACATCCCGTCGATCCTTGTGGAGACCGCGTTCATTTCCAATCCAGACGAAGAGCGCAAGCTGCGCGACCCGGTCTACCAAGAGAAGATGGCCGACGCAATCGCCGACGGCGTGCGAACCTACTTCAAGAAAAATCCTGCGCTTGCAAGGGCTTAAGCCCCCGGTGTTGCGGGCTGGCCGGGATAAAAAGCTCTTTTCACGCAGACCCGCTGTCGAAGTGCCAAACTAAGACTTTGCGCCGAACATAATGTCGCTTGAGCCGCTCGTTTTCCAACGCGCATCGAACTCAAACCGATTTCCCTAACAAGCCGCCACATGTCCGACGGTCAATACACCAATACACTTCCCATCGGCCATTTGCTGATGGAGTACGAGCTTGTCTCCGTACTTGGTGTGGGAGGCTTTGGCATCACGTAACTTGCGCGCGATACGTTGCTTGAGAAGCACGTCGCGATCAAAGAGTATTTCCCTGCTGCAGATGTCCCGCGAGGTGGCGGCATGACCGTTACCGTGACGAACACCCAGCGGACCAACCAGTACCAGACTGGTCTGGATCGCTTCCTGCAAGAAGCGCGCACGCTGGCCGGCTTTGCACATCCGAACATCGTGAGGGTCAATCGCTACTTCAAGGCCAACGGTACTGGCTATATGGGCTCGGGGCAAATCGAAATGCTTAAGGGTTTTACCCAGGTGCCGCCCAACCGGCTCGCTACCAAAACCAGTCTGACCCGGGGGCAACTTAGGCCGCCGCCCGCTGGCTCTTGAGCAACGCAGTCACCTCGGGGGTCGTGAGTGGCTTCGCGAAAATAAACCCCTGGAACGCGTCACAGCCATTTGCGCGCAAGAATTCAAGTTGTGGGACCTGCTCAACGCCCTCAGCGACCACACGCAACTTCAGTCGTTTACCCATGGCGATGATCGCCTCGGCAATCGAGCAACTGTTGCCGTCTTCAGGGATCTGCGAAATGAAACCTTGGTCAATTTTGAGCGTTTGCGCCGGCAAGCGCTTGAGTTGTCCGAGTGATGAGTAGCCCACGCCGAAGTCGTCGATCGAAATGGTGGCACCCAAGCGCCGCAGCTCGGTGAGGATTTCAATCGATTGTTCAAGATTACGCATCGCCATCGTTTCGGTAATTTCTAGTTCGATCTGCGATGCGGCCACCCTGGTCTCCAACAATGCTGTCTTCATCGAAGGCAGCAACTTGCGTGATACGAACTGCCTAGGTGACAGATTGACGGCGATGCGCACATCATGAAGCCCCTCGTGCTCCCACGTCTTGATCTGCTGGCACGCGGTCTTGAAGACCCACTCCCCTAGCGGCACGATGAGACCGAGTTCTTCGGCAACCGAGATAAAGTCCTTCGGAAAGATCTCTCCTTGCTGGGGATCGTTCCAACGCAGCAGCGCTTCCAATCCGACGATTTGACCGGTGCGAACGTCGACTTGTGGCTGATACCGCAGGAAGAACTCGTTACGCTCAATGCCACGGCGCAGCCGGGACTCAACCTCTAAGCGCTTCGAGAGCAAGAAATTCAGGTCCGAGGTAAAGAAGCGAGCAGTGTTGCGCCCAGCGTCTTTTGCTTGATACATAGCCGAATCGGCGTGCTTCAGCATGTGCTGAATATCTGTCGCATCGTTTGGGTAATGCGAGATGCCGATGGACGCTGTGACCGTGAGCTCGTGGCCGGATACCTCAATCGGCTTGGCTAGTTCAGCAAGGATTTTGTTGGCGACAATCCGCGCCGATTCCGGCTTCTCCAGGTCGGGAAGAACGATGACAAATTCGTCCCCACCTTCGCGAGAGACCGTGTCGCCCTCGCGAACCACTTTTGACAATCGCTTAGCAATGTCCCGCAACACATAGTCACCTGTGTCGTGGCCGAGGGTGTCATTCACAAGCTTGAAGCGATCGAGGTCGATGAATAGCAACCCAACATGGTGCTGTTGGCGCTGCGCGGAAAGGATCGCTTGGTTGAGGCGGTCTTGCATCAGGCGACGGTTGGGTAGCCCCGTCAATGCATCGTGATGCGCCATGTAGTGGATGGTGCGCTCTGTGTTGAGGCGCTCAGTCACGTCCTGCACTAGTGAGGCCACGCCAATGACTTTGTTGTGCTCGTCGACGAGGGGCGTGTTGTACCATTCGGTATGAATTTCTTCCCCTCGCTTGGTCGTGTTTGCCATCGAGACCCGCGTTGAGTGACGCGTTTGCATGAGTTCCATCCACATCGCTGCGAGGCGCTCGCTTTCTTGCTGGCCATGCACAAGCAAGTAGCCGGACTCACCGATGACTTCGGTCGCCGCGTAGCCAAAGATGGCTTCCGCTGCCGGATTCCAAGTGGCGACGCGAAACTCCATGTCCCACTCAATGACCCCCAGCGGTGTCCTTTCAAGGTGTAGGCGGAGCCGCTGCAGCGCGAGCAGTTCTGCGCGCTCTGCTTTCTTGCGGTCTAGGGCTTCTTGCTCAAGCGCGC
>JAJTHU010000248.1 GCA_021300055.1 Nitrosomonadaceae bacterium
GCTGACGCTTAAGACCGAGTTCGGCATCACCGACGTAAAGCCTAGCGAAATCGCGGTGATTCCGCGCGGGGTCAAGTTTCGCGTTGAGTGCACCGAACCGATCCGGGGCTACGTGTGCGAAAACTACGGCTCGCCGCTGCGCCTACCGGACCTCGGCCCGATCGGTGCGAATGGGCTCGCCAACCCGCGCGACTTCCTCACACCGGTTGCTTGGTTTGAAGACGTTCAAGGCGAAACTGAAGTCGTCGCTAAATTCGGCGGCAACCTCTGGCGCCACTCCGTACCCGGCTCACCCCTCAACGTCGTTGCGTGGCACGGCAATTACGCGCCGTACAAGTACGATCTTGCAAATTTCAACGCCATCAACTCCGTGTCGTTTGATCACTGTGACCCGTCAATCTTCACGGTGCTCACGTCGCCATCAGAAACAGCTGGGACAGCCAATGTCGACTTTGTGATCTTCCCGCCGCGCTGGACGGTGGCAGAGGACACCTTCAGGCCGCCATGGTTTCATCGCAATCTGATGAGCGAGTACATGGGATTGATCCACGGTACGTATGACGCCAAGTTGGGCGACGCCAAAACGGGTACGGGATTTGTCCCCGGTGGCGGCTCGTTGCACAACTGTTTCTCGGCACACGGCCCCGACGCAGCAACGTTCGTCAAGGCATCGGCAGAAGCACTCAAGCCTGTGTACCAAGGAAATACATTGGCGTTTATGTTTGAGAGCCGTTACGTTTTCGAGCCGACTGCGCTCGCACTCTCGACACCCGCATTGCAGAAGAACTACGACGCCGCATGGTCTGGCTTTGCGCCTGCCAAGGTCTAAGGACTCACGCTCTATGAAATTTGCCTCGTTCAAGCATCCGACCAACCGTGACGGTGTGTTGCACCTCGTCGACGGCGCGTTGAAGCGCGCCATCAACATTACAGACATCGCGCCAACACTACAGGCTGCGCTGGAGAACTGGACCGCCCTCGAGGGTCGCCTGCAGGATGAAGCAGAGAGCCTCGAGTGCGGCACCGATCGGCCGGTGATCGACTTCGCGAAGGCGCTCGAAGCTGGGCTCGTGGCCGCACCCTTGCCGCGCACGCACCAATGGCTCGACGGTTCGGCGTATCTTTCTCATGTTGAGCGCGTACGCCGTGCTCGCAACGACAAAGTTCCTGAGAGTTTTTACACCGATCCACTCATGTATCAAGGCGGCGGTGACGCGATGATGGGTCCGCGCGATCCGATCGAGTGCCTGTCCGAAGACTGGGGCATCGATCTGGAAGGCGAAGTGGGCGTCATCACTGGCGACGTAAAGATGGGCGCGACACCCGCCGAAGCTGCAGCGGCCGTGCGCCTTGTGGTGCTGATCAACGATGTGTCTTACCGCAAGCTTATCCCTGCTGAGCTTTCCAAGGGCTTTGGGTTCGTCAACGGCAAGGGACTCAATGCGCTCTCACCTGTGGCGGTGACGCCGGATGAACTCGGCGGCGCCTGGTCTGACCAGAAGGGTGCCGGCAAGCTCGACTACCGTTTGATCTGTCACGTTCGCGGCAAGTGGTTCGGCAATCCGAACGCCGCAGACGACATGACGTTTTCGCTGTTCGATTTGGTTAGCCATGCTGCACGTACGCGCCCACTCAAGGCTGGCACGCTGATCGGCTCAGGCACGGTGTCTAACCATGATGTGAACACTGGTTATGCATGCATCATGGAAAAGCGCTTAGTCGAGCAGGTTGAGCTCGGCGCCGCCAAGGAAGATTTCCTGCGCTTTGGCGACACCGTCGAGATCGACATGTTTGACCATCAAGGCGAGACGATTTTCGGCGCGATCAAGCAAGTCGTTAAGAAGGCAGGCTAATCGTGGCAGGACAAACAGACCACAAGCTGCGTGGAGATTATTCGCGTGCCCGCGCAGACTACACCGTCGACCAGGACTACAGCCTCTACACGCCTGCTGAGCAAGACTTGTGGAAGCGCCTCTATGCGCGTCAATCCGCGCTGGTGCCGCAGTACGCATGCGACGAGTTCATCGATGTGCTGGCGACGCTGAACTTCGGCGCAGGGATTCCGCGCTTCGATGAAATCAACGCCATGCTGTTCCCGGCAACGCGTTGGACGCTCGTTGCCGTGCCGGGACTACTGCCTGACGATGTGTTCTTCAATCACCTTGCCAATCGGCGCTTCCCCGTCTCGGTCTGGTTGCGCACGCCGGAAGAGTTTGAGTACATCGTAGAGCCTGACATCTTCCACGACTTTTTCGGTCATGTGCCGCTGCTGTTCAACCCGGTATTCGCGGATTACTTGGAAGCGTACGGCAAAGGCGGTGTAAAGGCGAAGGGGCTCAACGCGCTGGACTATCTCGCGCGGCTTTATTGGTACACCGTTGAGTTCGGGCTCATCCAGACGCCGAAGGGCTTGCGTACGTATGGTGCAGGCATTTTGTCGTCGACAGGCGAGCTACCGTACTGCATCACGAGCCCGAAGCCGAATCGCATCAAGTTTGATCTATTGCGTGTGATGCAATCCAACTACAAGATCGACACGTTTCAGGAAACCTACTTCGTCATCGATAGCTTCAAGCAACTCTTTGACGCGACGGCGCCGGACTTCACGCCGTACTATGAGGAGTTGCGTACACGACCAGATCTCGCTGCGACGGCCGCATTACCGACTGATACGCTCGTTACTGTTTAAGCAACTCGAGGCACCGTGTCGGCAAACTCTTTGCGCGCTTCGATGCGCTCGATCCAGGCACGCAGGTTCGGATAGGTTTCGCGCCACTTCACCTCAGGCAAGCGGAACTCCAGCCAAAGTAGCGCGCACGCAAGCGAGATATCGCCAAGCGTAAAGAACTCACCATGGCAAAACTTGCGCTCGCCGAGTTCGCGCGCCGCGCCCGCAATACCGCTCTCCACCTTGCCCATTTGCCGCGTGATCCAATCGGCGCTTTGCTGCTCGGCTGGGCGCTTGCGCTCTAGGAAAATGGCGATGCCGGCGTCGGCGATACCGTCACCGAGCGCTTCCCAGCGCTTCACCATGGCGCGTTCGCGCCCACTTTCGGGGATGAGCCGCGAGACTGGCGAAATACCGTCGAGATACTCGGTAATCACGCGCGAATCGTA
>JAJTHU010000157.1 GCA_021300055.1 Nitrosomonadaceae bacterium
CGATATCGCCGCCTCTCTCAATCGCGATGCGCGCATCCGCAGCTACACACTCGAAGCGGAGAACTTCGAGTCGATTCACAATCACACTGCCTACGCGCTAATTCAGAAGCACGCAACGCGCTAGCGCGGCCAACGCACTCTCGAATCAAACCCCAGCATCCATTAGGCATTTAAGCCAAAATGGCTGAAAGTGCGCGCCGTTGCTAGGGTTTAATCGAAGAAAAACCTAGGCGCTTGTCAGCCGCGTGAGCGCTTCGCGGTACTTGTCGCTGGTGCGCTGCGCGATGTCGGCGGGAACTTCCGGTGCGGGCGGCTTGCGATTGAAGTGAATGCTGTCGAGCCAATTGCGGATGTACTGCTTGTCAAAGCTCTCCGGCGAACTGCCCACTTTGTAAGTGTGGAGGGGCCAGAAGCGCGATGAATCTGGTGTGAGCACTTCGTCGATGACATGTAGCTTACCTTCCGCATCAACACCAAATTCAAACTTGGTGTCGGCGATGATGATGTCCTTGCTCAGGGCGAACTCCGCGGCAGTGGTGTAAAGCTTGATGGCGATATCGCGCACCTCGTGCGCCCGCGCTGTACCGATGATTTTTTCGCAGGTGGCGAAGTTGATGTTCTCGTCATGCTCACCTGCCTCCGCCTTGGTTGCAGGTGTAAAGATCGGCTCCGGTAGTTTCGACGCGCGCTGCAAACCAGGCGGCAGCTTCACGCCGCAGACCGATTGGCTCTGCTGATACTCAGCCCAACCTGAACCTTCGAGGTAACCACGTACGACGGCTTCAATCGGCAGCACCTTGTATTTGTTCACAACAATGGCACGGCCGCGCACTTGATCACGCTCATCCGGCGCAACCACGCTCTCCGGATCAATACCGGTTAGTTGGTTTGGTACGATGTGCTTCAACTTCTCGAACCAGAAGTTCGCTAAGCCAACCAAGATCTCGCCTTTATGCGGAATCGGCGTCGGCAAGATCACGTCATAGGCTGACAATCGATCGCTCGTAACAAGCAGCAGCTTGTCCTCACCGACCGCATAGATATCGCGTACCTTGCCACGGGCAATCAACGGTAATGAACGAATACTCGATTGATACATTACAGTCCTTCTAAAGGAATATTGCTGCCAACAACACAGCCGAGATGAGCAGCGCCAACAAGATGGGATAGACCACACTGATCGTCATGTAACGCAGCGTGGTGGCCCACCACCGTCCGCCATATACGCGGCGCATGGCCAACCAAAAATATGCCGCGCCCCAAAACGCAAGCGCGCCACTAACGCTCTCAGGAACGAACGCCAAAACAAGCAACATGAAAAAACCGAATGCGTGAACATGAAATGCGTAAACAAGGTGTTCGCCGTAATACATGCCACGCCCGCGATAAAAAATCTTCATCAGTAGCGCGAACACAGGCAGGAAGCAAAACATTGCGTAAGGGGCTAGCGAGAACATCTTCTCCTTAACATGTGCGCCCATCTGTGCAACGGTCTGCCCCTCATAGCGCTGAGCAAGATAAGCACGAAGCTTGTTACACGCGTTCACGCCTAGGTCGCACCGCAGCACGTCAATGGCGGGGCGTTGCAAGTCTGCTTTGGTCATGCCGTCAACAAAAACGCCCTGTGGTTTAGCAGCGCCAACGCTGATGCCCTTCTTGGCGCTGTCGATGGCCGGCGTCGCCGGGCTATCTGCGGGCAGCGCCCGTTGCAACTCATCTAGCACCTGTGCAGCAACGACGGGTTGTGTGACAGCAGCCGGCTCGGCATCAAGGTTGTTGCGAAACAAACTCCCCGCGCCGAAGAACTTCACCACCAAGAAAAACAAAATGCTCGCAGTGAGGTAAATGCGCAGCGGCGGAACGTATTGCCCCTTGATGCCACGCAGATAGGCGACAGTCAATTCACCGGGCCTGAAGAATAGTAGACCCAAGGTGCGCCAGAGCTTTCCCTCCAGCGCCACGTAGTGCAGGATGAACTCGTGCAGGAACTCGCCGACCGTCGGCGGATGCTCATGCGTGTCTTGTCCACAGTTCGGACAAAACTTTGGCTTTTCGCTAAACGAAGAGAAATCGGCATCGCAGTTACGGCAGCGCGCCGAGGCACCGACGACCGCCGCGTCTTGCGGAGAGGCGGCCAACGGGGTCATTAGTTGACGACTTGCTTCAGTTCACCTTTGGCGTACTTCTCTGCCATCTTGGTGAGGTCGATAGCCTTAATCTTCGATGCTTGTCCAGCACAGTTGAACTGCTCGTAGCGCTGTTTGCAAATCGCCTTAGCAGCTGCACGCGCTGGCTTGAGGTAATCGCGCGGATCGAAGTGCGATTTGTTTTCGTTCATGAATTTGCGAATCGCGGCCGTCATCGCCAAACGAATGTCGGTATCGATGTTCACCTTGCGTACGCCGTGCTTGATGCCCTCTTGGATCTCTTCGACCGGCACGCCGTAGGTTTCTTTCATTTCGCCGCCATTGGCGCGAATGACATCCAGCAAGTCTTGCGGCACGGAGGAAGAGCCGTGCATGACCAAATGCGTATTGGGGATGCGTGCGTGGATTTCTTTAATGCGGTCGATCGCCAGAATGTCGCCCGTGGGCTTGCGGGTGAACTTGTACGCGCCGTGCGACGTGCCAATCGCGATCGCGAGGGCATCGACACCCGTCTTCTTCACGAAATCCGCGGCTTCGTTCGGGTCAGTCAGCAGTTGGTCGCGCGTCATCGTAGCGTCGGTGCCATGGCCATCCTCTTTGTCGCCCTTCATGGTTTCGAGTGAGCCCAAGCAACCGAGTTCGCCTTCAACCGAGACGCCAATCACATGTGCCATGTCCACCACTTTGCGGGTGACGTCTACGTTGTACTCGTAGGTGGCGATGGTCTTGCCATCCGACTGCAACGAGCCGTCCATCATCACCGACGAAAAGCCCAAGCGCATCGCCTGTTGGCACACCGCTGGGCTTTGCCCGTGGTCCTGGTGCATCGCGATCGGAATATGCGGATAAGAATCAACCGCAGCTTCGATGAGGTATTTCAGGAAGGTTTCGCCAGCGTACTTACGCGCGCCTGCAGAAGCCTGCATGATGACCGGCGAGTCCGTCTCGGATGCCGCTTCCATGATGGCCTGCACTTGCTCGAGGTTGTTAACGTTGAATGCAGGCAATCCATAAGAATTTTCTGCAGCGTGGTCGAGCAGTTGGCGCATGGATACGAGTGGCATAGGAACTCCGGTGGGGCAGTGGATGACGGTATCCGGGGCCGGCGAATTGCCCGGATCAGATAAGACCCCAAATTTTACCAACTCTGGCTCTGCCAGACCGGCATCGGCCAGCGCTTTGGCTGGGCCATGCTTTGGCTCATGTCACGCCTACGGACGCGCGCAGTACCGTGGCGTGATACCCCGCGTAACGATGGGCAACTCCTCGGGCGACGTCCCACAATCGAAGAATTACCAGCGCTTTCCAGTTGCATTCCCCCCCCACATCCCCATACAAATCATATGGACGCACTCCAAAACCCTCAACCGACTAGATCCGACCGCCCGCGCCTGCATCGCGTTCTGGGGTGGAGCGCCGCTTGCGCATTGCTGATGTTCTTGAGCGTCGGCTCGGCTTCCGCCGATACCTACGACTGCTTCCCGCTGTGCAAGCCCGAACCTCCCGCCGCCCCCGTGCCTCCCCAGGCGGCCGACGCCAAGACAACCGCAAGCAACCCAAACTGCCCGCCGACGCAGGGCATGACCATGAAAAGCGCCATCGAACAAGCGGAGGCGCTAAACGACCAGATTAAGCCGATCAAGGAAATGGTTGGATATGTGCAATCGCCACAAGGTTTGGTGATGAAGCTCATCAACGACTACGTGGTCAAGATCCCCGCGTGGATCGGCTTCGTCATGGACCCGGTAGGGACGCTAAAGAACCGCGCCATCGGTGAAGCGCGGGATTACGCGAAGAGCGAGCTCAAAAAATCGGTAGGCGCAGACGCTGCTAAGGAAGGTAGCAGTGCAGGCGATCCGCAGGGAACAGAAGCCTGCCCACCGCCCGCTGGCGGGCCAGCGCCCAACTCTCCAACCTCACCGGCGCCCTCTGCCGCACCCGGACCGCAACCTTCAGTGCCGCCCAGCCGCTAGCGGGTACTCGGCAAATCCAGCCGCATGACGTAATCGTCCATGACATACCCGCCGCCAATGTCGATGACTTCTTCGCGGTCGCGCACAAATCCGATGGCCTCATAAAAGCCGACGGCACGGTTGTATTTGTTGACGTTGAGTACCACTGCGCGGTGCCCGGCCGCATTCGCCTCCGAGGCCACCTGCATGACCAGGGCTTTGCCGATACCGTGCCCTTGGGTTTCAGGCAACAGATAGAGCTTGTGTATCTTGCTCAGCCCGGGCTCCGGATACTCAAGTTGATGCGCGCAAAAGCCTACCGGGCGCCCGTCCATTTCAGCAAGATAAAACTCGTGCTCTCGGCTCGCCACTTGCGTGCGTAAACGTGGGATCGCATACAGCCACTCGAGCATATAGGTGATTTGCCCGGGTGCAAGGATGTCGCGAAACGTGTCAGGCCACGTTGCATAGGCGATATCGCGGACTACCTGTAGGTCTGCTTCCACGTCATCGCCGCGATCGGCGCGCGCCGCAGGTCTGAGACGAAACGTCATCGTCTGCACTTACCGATGTGGCGTTTGGCTGGCGCAGTGAGGCTACGCGCGACGGCCTTCACCGATGCGCACGATTTTCATGGTGTTGGTGCCACCGGACTGGCCGATCGGTTCGCCCATGGTCAACACCACAATGTCACCATTGGCAACCACCTTGTTGTCGAGCAGCACCTGCTCCGCTTCGCGCAACAACTTTTCGCGATCATGCCCCTCATACGCCAGTGTGAACGGACGAACATCGCGCATTAACGCGCACTTGGTTAATGTGCTCGCATCCGGTGTCAGTGCATAGATGGGCACGCCAGAGTTGAGGCGCGACATCCAAAGCGCGGTCGACCCAGACTGCGTCAGCGAAGCGATGCACTTCACTTTCAGGTGGTGCGCCGTAAAGAGTGCCGCCATCGCAATTGATTGATCCACGCGCGTGAAAATGCGGTCCAAGAAATCGCGGTCGAGCATCACCTGCGCACTTTTCTCCGCTTCTCGGCAGATGCGCACCATGGCTTCGACGGTTTCAACCGGGTACTGACCCGACGCCGACTCGGCAGAGAGCATCACCGCATCGGTGCCGTCGAGCACCGCGTTGGCCACGTCTGAAACTTCGGCGCGCGTCGGAATCGGCGAGGAAACCATCGACTCCATCATTTGTGTTGCGGTGATGGTGAGCTTATTCAACTCACGCGCCATACGAATCATCCGCTTTTGCAGCGCCGGCACGGCAGCATCGCCCACCTCAACAGCCAAGTCGCCACGCGCCACCATGATGCCGTCGCAAGCGCGCATGATGTCCTCAAGCGCCTCATTGGTTACAGCTTCTGAGCGCTCGATTTTGGCGATCAGCATCGCGTGGCCGCCAGCGGCACGCATCAGCTCGCGCGCCATGTACATGTCAGCACCGTTTTTGGGGAACGACACAGCAAGAAAATCGGCGTTAATCTTGCTCGCCGTCTTGATGTCGTCCATATCCTTTGCGGTCAACGGCGGCGCGGTAAGCCCCCCACCTTTACGGTTAATGCCCTTGTTATTCGAGAGCACACCACCTTGCTTGACGATGCAATGGATTTCGCTGCCCGTGACATGATCGACCTCAAACACCAGGAGGCCGTCGTTTAGCAGCAATAAGTCACCAGGCTTTACGTCACGCGGTAACTCTTTGTAGTCGATACCGACGCGCTCTTGATTACCGAGCTCGCACTTGGCATCAAGAATGAACTTGTCGCCAACAGCCAAGGTCACGCGCGTATTTTCAAACTTACCCACGCGGATTTTCGGACCTTGCAAGTCTGCCAGGATGCCGACGTAACGACCGTGCTTGGCTGACAACTCACGCACCAGCTTGGCGCGGTTCAGATGATCATCGGCGGTGCCGTGCGAAAAGTTCATGCGCACCACATCGACACCCGCCACAATCAATCGCTCGAGTACCTCCGCGCTTGAAGTCGCTGGGCCGAGGGTTGCAACGATTTTGGTAGCGCGTGGCACGGAACGATTCCCTTCAAAAAATGACGCGGCGCGATACGGCTGCGCTACTGGTTTGCCGCCGCAAATCCTATTGGCTGGTTGCGGCAACACTCAATTGATTTTAGACCCTAGCGTACGAACTTAGCCCGCCGCACGCTGCTGCAAGATCTCCACTGCGGGCAGGGTCTTGCCTTCCAAAAACTCCAAGAACGCGCCGCCGCCGGTTGAAATGTAGCTTACCTTGTCGGTGATGCCGTACTTCGCGATAGCCGCGAGCGTGTCGCCCCCGCCCGCGATGGAAAACGCATCGGAAGCCGCAATCGCCTCAGCGAGCGCCTTGGTGCCCTGCCCGAACTGGTCGAACTCAAACACTCCAACAGGGCCATTCCACACGATAGTGCCCGCGCGTTGCATGATTGTGGCAAGCACTACCGAGGTCTGTGGGCCAATATCAAAAATCATGTCGTCAGCCGTCACCTCGCTGGCAGGCTTGGTCGTCGCAACCGCATCCGCCGCAAAGGCCTTGCCGCACACGACATCCGTTGGGATGGGCACGGACGCACCACGCGACGCCATCAAGTCGATGATGGCGCGTGCCTCGTTGACGAGGTCGGGCTCCGCGAGCGATTTACCAATTGGCAGATCCTGCGCCAGCAAAAACGTATTCGCGATGCCGCCGCCAACAACGAGCTGATCGACCTTTTCGGCAAGCGACTTGAGGATCGTCAGTTTTGTTGACACCTTGGAGCCCGCAACGATGGCCACGAGTGGCCGCTTTGGGCTTGCCAGCGCACGGCCTAAAGCATCGAGCTCGGCCGCGAGCAGCGGCCCCGCGCAGGCGATCTTGGCGTATTTGGCGATGCCGTGCGTGGTTGCCTCTGCGCGATGCGCGGTGCCAAAGGCGTCGTTAACGTACACATCGCAGAGCTTCGCCATCTTTTGCGCGAGCTCGTCGCTATTCTTCTTTTCGCCTTTGTTGACGCGGCAGTTTTCCAACAGCACCAGTTGCCCCGCCTCCACCGCAACACCTTCGGTCCAATTCGCTTGCAACGGGACGACGCGCCCCAGCAGCTCGGCCATGCGCGCGGCAATGGGCGCGAGTGAGTCTTCGGCTTTCCACTCGCCCTCCGTCGGACGTCCGAGGTGCGAGGTCAACATCACTGCCGCGCCGGCATCGAGCGCCATGCTAATCGCCGGGATCGAGGCACGAATCCGCGTGTCGTCAGTGATCTTGCCCGCATCATCCTGCGGGACGTTCAAATCGGCGCGGATAAACACCCGTTTGCCTTGCAGTTTTCCGGAGGCGGCGAGATCAGCAAGACGCAAGAATGGCGAGAGCATAGTGAAAGTGAGTCCGGAGTTCGAAAATCAGGAAAGGAGCAGTGGTGAGGGCGGGCAAGTGAAGTCGCCGAATGCGGCGCTTCGCTATTGGACCTCTAGTTTCGGCCGGTGGCCTGCAAACAGGATTGCAAGTCACCCGAGCCACGCCGTGCGATGCCTTCGCCAATGCCCATGCGCCGCGCAAGCTCTTCGTTTGCACTAGGCGGCGCCGTCGCAAAATCCCGCAGCACTGCATGTACTTGATCCATGCCTTGAAAGATCACTTCGCGCGCGCTGCCGGTACATGAATTGGTCGGCGTGATCGCCATCTCGGCCCGTAACACCTGCATCTTGGCGGCAATTTCCGTGCTCTCTTTCTGGGTCTTGCCGGGAAGCGAGTAGTAGAAATTGCCCCACTTATCAAGCGACTCTTGTAACGCGCCGACGAGGCGCTCGCGGTCTGCCTGCTCAGTCGCTGCGAGCGCCGCACGCTCACGCGCGGCATTTTGTTCGTCTAGGCGCTGTTCAAGCTGCGCACTCATTTGCGCGGCAGACGTGATCGGCGCAGCCTCCACGGCTTTCGGTTTTTCCTCGCTGCACGCAGCCAACAGTAGTAGCAGCGTGAAGGCGCAGAGTAAACGAGTCGTGAAAAGCCGCTTTCGATTCACTTGGTTTCCCGGTTGGCGATTAGGGGTGATGTCACCGTGCCTGTTTTGAAGGTCCTACCCGTTGTTCCATGTGCCTGCAATCGCCCCACAACGAATGGGGCGTATTTCATGGTTACTTAGCACTCATTAAGGCAACGGTCGTATCCAACATCCTGTTTGTCCCACACATTGTGGCTTCGGCCGCCCTGTCGGGCTTAACTTGGCGATGCATCCGCCAAGTTTGCCTTCGCCGCAATGAGTGGGGAACCGTGGCGTACTTCCTACTTCGCAGCCATCAACGCCGTCGTTGTATCCAGCATTCTGTTACTAAACCCCCACTCATTGTCATACCAGCTGCTGACTTTGACGAGCTTACCCGACACTTTGGTCAGCGTGGCATCGAACGTCGACGAGTGGCTGTCATGGTTAAAGTCGATCGAAACCAATGGCGCTTTGTTGTAACCGAGAATGCCCTTCATGCCGGGCTCATCCGCTGCGGCTTTCATGATCGCGTTGACTTCATCAACGGTCGTGTCACGCCCTGCGATGAAAGACAAATCAACCAACGACACGTTGATGGTCGGCACACGGATGGCATAGCCATCGAGCTTGCCATTGAGTTCGGGCAGCACCAAGCCGACCGCCGCTGCTGCACCGGTTTTGGTAGGAATCATCGACATAGTGGCTGAACGCGCACGACGCAGGTCTTCGTGCATCACGTCAGTCAGCACTTGGTCGTTTGTGTACGCGTGCACAGTGGTCATCAAGCCAGTGGTTACACCGATCTTGTCGTGCAGGGGCTTGACCAAAGGCGCGAGGCAGTTGGTGGTGCAGGAGGCGTTTGAAATCACGGTCATCGCGCTGGTGAGCACGTTGTGGTTCACGCCGTAGACGATGGTGGCATCAACATCTTTGCCGCCGGGAGCGGAGATGATGACTTTCTTCGCGCCACCCTTCAAATGCGCCGATGCTTTTTCTTTGCTGGTGAAGAAGCCTGTGCACTCGAGTACGACATCAACACCCAACTCACCCCAAGGCAACTGCGCAGGATCACGGTTTGCAAGCACGCGGATCTTGTCACCGTTGACGACCATGTACTCACCTTCGACCGAAACCGTTCCGGGAAACTTGCCGTGCGCGGTATCGTAACGCGTCAAGTGGGCGTTGGTCTCTACCGGGCCCAGATCGTTGATGGCGACGATCTGAATATCGTGTTTTTTGCCGGATTCGTAGTGCGCGCGAAGGATATTGCGTCCGATGCGGCCGTAGCCATTGATGGCGACTTTGATGGTCATATGCGTGTCCTGCTGTGCGCAAAGCGCGGTTGAGAAAGTTCGATTTTAGCAAATCGACCCAAATTCCCGCTCTGCCACCTACATTACCCCTCCATTCGCCCCTGAAAATGAGCGCGCCTTGCTGGTCTCCCGCAGTCGGCGCCAAGCTGACGGCTTCAAAAGCTCGCATGCGGTCGTGCGTGAGCCTCCCCGGTAGAATGCCCGCGCCATGCCCACTTCGCTCACCGCCGCCCAAATCATCGTTCTCGCCACGCCCGTCTTTGTGGGCGCGATGTTGCTCGAGTGGGTAGTCGGCGCCGTCCGCGGCAGAAATACTTATCGACTGAACGACGCAATCAGCAGCATCGGCTGCGGACTACTCAACCAAACCTCGAATGTGCTGGTTCGCGTGCTTGGCGTCGGCGTCTATGCGGTTACCTACGAGCATTTGGCGATCGCGGAACTTCCCGCGAGCGCGTGGTGGGTATGGGCCATTGCGCTTCTCGCTTACGACTTTCTCTACTACTGGGCCCACCGCTTCGGGCACACCGTGGCGCTGTTCTGGGCAGCGCACGTAGTGCACCACCAGAGCAATCGCTACAACTTATCAACGGCGCTGAGGCAAACCAGCTCGGGTTGGCTGTTCGGTTGGGTGTTTTATTTGCCGATGGCTGTTGCAGGCGTGCCGCCTGCGGTCTTCGCCACAGTGGCACTCATCGATTTGCTTTATCAGTTCTGGGTGCATACCGAACACGTCGGGCGGCTTGAGTGGTTCGACCGTTGGTTTTGCTCGCCGTCCAATCATCGCGTACATCACGCCGTTAACGACAAGTATCTCGACAAGAACTTTGGCGGCATCCTGATCGTTTGGGATCGGCTGTTCGGCACCTTTGCCGAAGAAGACCCCGCGGAGCCGTGCGTGTACGGCACTCGCAAGCCACTCAATAGTTGGAGCCCACTTTGGGCCAACCTGGATACCTACGCGGAATTGGCGCGCGCATCCACAGCAACAAGCCGTTGGGCAGACAAACTCCGCATTTGGTTTAAGCCGACGGTTGGCAACTGCCGGACTCGAGCCGAATCGACGCATTCAAGCTTGAGGCGATACAACCATTCGAATCGCCCGCCGCCCCGCGCGCGCAAGGCTTTGCGGTAGTGCTGTTCTTGCTCACCATGGCCTCAGCGTTAATCGTGCTGTGGAATGCCCACCGGATGACCGTTGAACAGCTGAGCGGCGCAACGCTGATGGTCGTCGGCGCGCTGTGGGTCATCGACAAACTACTCGCCACACCGCCCGAGGGCAATCACGCGCCGCAATTGCAGCCCAGCAAGGAATCCTGAGATCGTGAATCGCATCGTGATCGCCTCCAACAACGCGGGCAAGCTGCGCGAGTTCAGCGCATTACTGCAACCTTTTGATTTCGAAGCGGTGCCGCAAGCCGCGCTGGGCATCACGGAAGCGGATGAACCTTTTGCTACCTTTGTTGAAAACGCGCTTGCCAAAGCACGTCATGCCTCGCGCGCAGCCGGCCTACCCGCCCTCGCCGATGATTCCGGCATTTGCGTGCCTGCGCTTGGCGGCGCTCCGGGCGTTTGGTCGGCCCGTTACGCACAAAACAGCGCGGGAGAACCTAAGAGCGACGCGCGCAATAACGAAAAGCTTGTTCGCGAAATCGCACAACATGCTGACAAACGGGCCTATTACTACTGCGCGCTGGTCATGGTGCGCAGCGCAGACGATCCGCAGCCGCTGATTGCGGATGGTGAGTGGTGGGGCGAAATCATCGCCACACCGCGTGGAGCCGGTGGCTTTGGCTACGATCCGCACTTTCTGGTCCCAGCGTATCAGCAGACAGCGGCAGAGCTGCCGAGCGAGACCAAGAACCGCATCAGCCACCGCGGCCAAGCGATGCAAGTCCTCAAAGGCAAACTCGCCAATCTGCGCGGCGTTTCAGCCTAAATGCCCCCAAACTTCTCACCGATACTCGGGTTTGGCGTTCGCGATCAGACTACGTTGCTGGCGGCACTGCCGCCGCTGTCGCTGTACATCCACATTCCGTGGTGCATCAAGAAGTGTCCGTACTGTGACTTCAACTCGCATGAAGTCAAGCCGGTACCCCACAAACAGACCATTCCGATTGCATCGGGGGCCACAGCGGGGTTTGATGAGCAGCGCTACATCGACGCCCTCATCGCGGACCTCGACGCCACGCTGCCAAAAGTCTGGGGGCGTCGCATCCACACCATCTTCGTCGGCGGAGGCACACCGAGTGTGTTTTCAGCGGCGGGCATCGACGCCATCCTCGCGGCAGTACGCGCACGTTTGCCACTGAACGCGGATGCCGAGATCACGCTCGAGGCCAACCCCGGCACATTTGAAGCTAAAAAATTCAAGGGCTACCGCGACGCCGGCGTGAACCGCCTCTCGATCGGCATTCAGAGCTTCAACGCCAAACATCTGCGGGCGCTCGGTCGGGTTCACGATGCAACCGAAGCGCGGCGCGCAGTCGGAATCGCGCAGGCGTGTTTTGACAACATCAATCTCGATCTGATGTACGCGCTACCGCAACAGACGCTTGACGAATGCGCCGCCGATATCGACACCGCGCTCTCGTTCGGCACAAATCACTTATCCATCTACCACCTTACGCTTGAGCCGAACACGCTGTTTCACGCCAAGCCGCCTTTGCTGCCCGATGACGAACTGGCAGCGGACATGCAGGACATGATCGCGCAGAAGTTGTCCCAAGCAGGTTACGCACACTACGAAACGTCCGCCTATGCCAAGCCCGGCAAGTTGTCGCAACACAACCTCAACTATTGGCAGTTCGGCGACTACATCGGCATTGGCGCGGGCGCACACGGCAAGATTTCGTTCCCAGACAAAATCACGCGCGAAATGCGCTTCAAGCAGCCCAAAGCCTTTATGGATGCTGCCCTGGGTGTCGATCCGACAAAGCTCAACGCGATTCAGGAATCCACCACCGTCGCCGCGCGCGATTTGCCGTTTGAATTCATGATGAACGCGCTGCGCTTGAATGACGGCTTTCCCGCAGCACTATTCACTGAACGCACAGGGCTACCCATCAATGTCATTGCGCGCGAACTACAACAAGCCGAGGACATGGGACTGCTGCTGCGCGACCACCAGCACATCGCGCCGAGTGAAAAAGGGCGGCTGTTTTTGAATGAATTGCTGCAGATTTTCTTGGCGCACTAACTCAGCCGACAGCGCTCACAAAAACGCCGCTTCAAACTCCTCTGGCGGCAATGGCTTGGAGAAGTAAAAGCCTTGGTATTCATCGCACTCTAAGTCACGCAGCGCACGGTATTGCGCTTCGGTCTCCACACCTTCAGCCACCACGTTGAGCTTTAGCGAATGCGTCATCGCAATAATGGCGCGGATGATCGCTTCATCGTTCGGGTCGGCGCCGATGTCGCGCACAAAGCTTGAGTCAACCTTGATCGAGTCGACCGGTAACTGACGCAGGTACGACAGCGACGAGTAACCGGTACCAAAGTCGTCGATGGCGATGCCCACACCCAGCTCGCCCAAGTGCTTCAACGCGGCACTCGTTTCTTCACCACTCTTGAGAAGCATGCTTTCGGTGAGTTCTAGTTCAACATCGTGCGGGTCGAGGCCAGTCTTCTGCAGACTGCTTTCGATCGTTGTCACCAAGCGCTTGGCGTCGAACATCTGCCCCATTGAAAGATTCACTGCCACAGCAAGGTTGCGACCCGATTTTTTCTGCCACAGCGCCACTTGGCGGAACGCCTCTGCAATCACCCACTCGCCTAGCGGCACAACCAATCCAGAATCTTCAGCTACGCTCATGAAGCCCTCGGGGGTGAGCAGGCCAAGCTTCGGGTGCTGCCAGCGCACCAGCGCTTCAACACCAGTCACTTCACCCGTTTGAAAGCCAACACGCGGTTGGTAGTAGAGCAACAACTCATTGCGGCGTAACGCCAAACGCAAAGCGGTTTCAATCTGCAAGCGCTCTTGGGCCTTGGCGTTCATCGCCTCGGAGAAAAACTGATAGTTGTTGCGCCCTTTAGCCTTGGCGTCGTACATCGCAACGTCGGCGTTCTTCATGAGCGTCTGCGCGTCGTCACCATCGTTGGGGAACACCGCAATGCCCAGCGAGCAAGAAGTGTTGAGTTGATGCTCCCCCGCTTGGATCGGTGCAGCAAGCGACGTGATCATCTTTTCCGCAACACTCTGCGTTTCTTGTCCGTCGGGAGGTAAGTTTTCGAGGATGATGGCGAACTCATCACCCCCCAAGCGTGCCACGGTATCACTCGCACGAACACACGCGCTTAGGCGCGCCGCCACTCGTTTCAATAGTTCATCGCCAACATCGTGGCCAAGCGAATCGTTGATGGTCTTGAAGCGATCAAGGTCGATAAACATGAACGCGAGGCGCGTGCCTTTACGCCGCGCGTTCTCGAGGCCAATCGCGAGGCGGTCATTGAGCAGCATGCGGTTAGGCAAGCCGGTGAGTGGGTCACGCGTGGCAAGAAACTCGACGCGCTCTTCTGCCGCCTTGCGCGCGCTAATGTTGGCGGTCGTGCCAGTCATGCGGCGCACGTAGCCACGCGCATCACGCTCGGTGACCTTGCCCGCCGAATGCAACCACGCCCAGCCACCGTCTGTCGAAGGCACTCGGTAATCGCACACAAACTCGTTGGCTACGCCGCGCACTGTGTTTGTGAGCGCCGCTTCAAACTTGGCGCGATCCTCTGGATGGCTCCACGACAACACTTGCTCACCGCGAAAAACCGAGCCCGGTTTGTTAGGGTCTACACCCTCGAGCTGCAGACCGAGCGTTTTCAGCCAGCCTTCACTAAAAAACAATTCATTCGTAGAGACGTCCCAATCCCAGAGGGTCAGATTCGAGCCTGCCAGTGCGAGGTCGAGACGTTCTTTCGCGTCGCGAATCTCGGCCTCGGCGCGTAACCGATCGCTAATATCGCGGCCCACGCCGATGCAGTAACGCGAGCCGCCGATGTCGAGCGCGCGGCCGTGAAACGCGTACGGCGCTTCTTCGCCCGACTTCGCGAGCATATCGGCTTCAATGGTGAGCTCATCACCGCGTTCAATGATGCGACGAATCGCATCCGCCACGAGTGCGCGATCGTGCGGCGCGATGAAGTCCACTGCACGGCGTTGACCGATCTCCTCCTTCGCGTAACCGGTGTCACGTTGAAAGCTTTCGTTCCAACGCACCAACTTGCCGTTAACATCAAACATGAAAAACGCGCCTGGCAAGCTGGCGATGGCCGCATCGGAGAATTCTTTCTCCTCGCGAAGCCGAGCCTCGGTCGATTGCCGCATGGCAATCTCGTCTTCGAGCAACTGCTCAAGGCGAATAAACTCGCGCGCAAGATGCCCAACATGCTCTTCTCCCCGGCTCTGTGCGCTCTGTGGTGACAAGCCGTCGTCGCTCAAACTCGGGATCGCGGAAGCGCGCGGGCGGCTCTTGCCACGCACTTCGGCGCGCGCCTCGAGTCGCGCCATGACCAACTCGGCAAGGTTGATGAGTTGATCAAGGTCACGCGGCTTGACATCTCGCGCCACCACATCCAACACGCTAAGCACACCAATGGGCGTGCGGTCTCGCGAAAACACCGCGACACCGGCGTAAAAGCAAACGTGTGGTGGTTGTGCAACCCAAGCGTGGTCGCGCGTGCGCTTATCCGCGAGCATGTCATTGATGATGACCATTCGCTCATCGCCGCGAAGCGTTGCCTCAAACGCTGGGTTACCTGAGGCATACGGTAGGAATAGCGACTCGTGACGCGGCAACTGCATGGCCGGCAACCCGACGCCCGACTTAAACCACTCGCGCGGCGATTCTCCTGCATCGTCGAAGAACGAGAGCCCAGCAAACGCCACACGCAGCCCTTGCGCCGCGCGGCGCGCGATGTCGTCGAACAGCGCCTCCGGCGGCGTATCGAGGATCTCATAGCGCGCCAACACCTTGGCCCGCGTCAGGCCTGGCGAGTTCATGGCAGATGCGAGAGATGTAATGGGAAGGCTTCCGCTAGGACCGGACATGCCAAATTCAAAGTCGTTGATGGGCGGGCACTTTCAGGTATTTTTTGCCCCAAAACGCCCGTCAATACTAGGGTTTTTCGGCGGGATGCGGGGTCTGAGTCCTCTGCATCCGTTGATACACGTCGGGGTCGTGCCGTTCCATCGCCCGCGTGGGGTCGGGAAGCGGTGTGAACCCGTGTTGCGCATAAAGCGACTGTGCGTCTCGCGTCATCAGCATCCATCGCCGCAGGCCCTGCAAGTCGGGGTGGGCGTCAAGCGCGCGCATCATCTGATGGGAAATGCCGCGGTTACGGTAAGGTACGGTGACGAACACATCGCAAAGGTAGGCATATGTGGCGCGGTCAGTCACAACGCGCGCAAAACCGGCCAACGATGATCCGTCCACGATGCACGCGCAGATCGAATGCTCGCACGCGCGTCGCAAGGTGGACTCGGGAATGCCACGCGCCCAATAGGATTCCTCCGCCAGAAAACGATGGATCTCGTCAAACGGCATCTCGGAAAGATCAAACGTGAGCCGCATGGTGACTAGGAAACCTTGGCGAGTTCTGCGCTGCGCTTGATATGGCGCATTGCCTCATTCGGTTTGCCAACTTGCTCCATCAACCGAGCGAGCGTCATATGTGCATCGAGGCTAGGGGACAGCGCTACGCTCGCCTCAAGGTAACTTTGCGCCTTACCCCACAGGCTTTGTCGCATGCAGAGTTTGCCCAGCGCAGCCAACAACGACGCGTCGCGAGGCTGCGTCGCGAGCCAACGCTCCGCACACTCGATCTGGCGCAAGGTCGATTCAGTGCGAGCTTCTGCATACCGCAGCACGAGGCTGGGCTCCCACGCATCGCGACCACGCTTCTCGATCGCCTCTTCGAGCACCGCCGCCGCATCATCGCCCAGACCAAGCTGAATCAAGCGCTCGGCAAACGCATCGACTAAGGGCGGGTGATAACGCACCGCACTTTCCAAACGCTTCCATGCGTCGAGCAACGCATCGCGCTGCGCGGGTCGCGCACGCATCAACTCCACTTCGGCATTCAGGCGGATATCCTCCGCTGCCTGCGCGGGCATCAGCCCGGTACGTTTGAGCGGCCCCAAGGTCAGCAAAACGTCTGCCCATGCACGCGCGGCGATCTCTGCTTCCACCTTCATCTTTAGTACCCCAATATTGGTGGGGTCATTTGCGGCGAGAGTCTGCAAAATCGGCAAGGCCTCGCTGGCGCGCCCTTCGGCGAGCAGCATGTATGCCTTCGATGCGTCGCGCATGGCAGCCGAGCGAGGCGTATCGATCCTTTCGAGGTACGGTAACGCAGCGGGCAAATTGCCGCCTTCGTGCGCCGCCCACGCGGCAAGCGCTGCGCCCAAGTGGCGAATTTCTTCATCGCCCTCTGGGGCAGTCATGGCGCGTTTAGCAAGTTTTTCGGCGTCATCAAAGCGGCCACCGAAGAGTGCGCGGAGGCCATCGTGCAGGTCCGAAACGACCCGCGCCCGCGCGCGATCGCGCTGCTGCTGTCGCAACTGTTGCGGTAGCTGCCAAGCGCGCGACGCCAAGCGCACCGCGAAATAGCCACACACCGCCAGCACCACCAGCAGCGTGCAAAACAGCATGATCGACAGTTCTATTCGCCACGGCGGGATCACGAAGACTGCGAAGCCACGACCGTAGTGCCCAGCAAGTGCCAAAGCGACTGCAACCGCAGCCAAGCCGAGAATCCAAAGCACCACCCGAATCGAGCGCGTCATCGGTTACTCACTAGCGAATCGGCCGCTCACGCGCCGCACGCGCGGCACGCACCGCATTGAGGCTACCGGTGATGTCTGGCGTTGCGATCGACACGGGGTTCTCCGCGAGTTGCTTGAGTGCTGCGGTAACGTTCTGATTCACGCGCGCCTTCGGGTCGAAATACTTGGCGATGAGCTCCCGCGCGTGCCGCAGTTCTTCCTTGAAGTTGGCCTCGTCTCGTGCGAGCAACGAGGTGCGCGCCGCGAGCAAACGCAGCTTGAGGTTCTCGCGAACAAACGCGGCTTGCTGGGGCGAGATTAGCCCAGCTTCGTTCGCGCCGAGATCGCGGATGCGCACGAGGTCGTGCATCTCGCGCAGAAAATCACGCCACGCGCTGACGTACCAAGGCGGATTGTCCGGCGACTTGCTCCGACCGTCTTCACGGCCAGCATCAACTTCGACAATGCTCGCCGGCACGACGAGCGGCAGGGTCGCTGCGAGGGTAATCAAGTTTTCGAGCTTGACCGCCACACCCAAGGTGTCGACGGAAGGCGTCGCCTTTAGGCGCTCGAGATCTGCGGCAACCGCACGACGCAACCCCGTGGATTGCAGTTTGTCCGCACGCGCGAGACGTTGATCCGCATTTTGAAGCGCAGTGATTGCAGCGCGGACATTGCCTGCAAGCGTGAGCTCACGACTGGCAATGGTTAAAGTCTGCTCAACCTCGGCGAGCAGCCAATCTTCAGGCGCGCGTGCGAGGTCGCGCGTCATTTCTTCTAGCGAAGATCGCTGACTCTGGAACTCGCCAAGTTTGGCTTCAAGCAGTGCGACGCGGTTTTGCGCGTCACGCAAATCGCGTTGCAACGCTTCGTTGCGCGCGCCCACATCGCGCTGATATTTATCGAGCTCAGCAATCTTTGCACCAAGCGTCTGCGTGAGTTCGCGCTGATCGGCGCGCATTTCAAACCACAGCGCGATGGAAAACAGCAGCGCCAGTGCGCCCACTGCGAGCCCCGCCCAGCCAAGTACAGGCACTACAGTCGCGGTGCGACCGCCGCGCGCGTCGCCGGCAGGGGCCGCTGCTGAAAAGTCAGGATCACTCATAGATGAGTATTCAACCCTAGCGCACCGTACTAAGCAACCGGCGACAGCATACTCGCTACGAGCTTGTTGTCAGCGAGAGACACCAGCTGCGTCCGCTGCGCCCCTAGCTGCAGCGCCGTCGCCGCGATTCGGGGGTGCGGCACCAGCGCGAGCCGCACGGTCGCGAGGGGTTGCGCCGATAGGGGCATCGCTCGGACAAAGCTTTCGATCGTTTCTACGCTGCCAAACAACACTGCTGCGCCTTCGGTCACTGCGTCACGCACTGCGGCGACCTTGCCCTCGCTAAGCACCGTCGGGCGACGCTTATAGCAGACGAGCTCAGTTACCACGGCGCCGCGCGCGCGCAAGGTATCGGCGAGTAGACGCCGCCCGCCCGCCTCACTCTGCCCCCGCACAATCAGAATGGCTTGGCCTTCGACGGTCGCAAGTCTTGCATCGGCCAGTAGCGCTTCGCTGTCCTCGCCCGCTTCGGGCGCGTGGACGTCAACAATCCCCTTTTCAGCAAGCCGCCTTGTCGTGGCCGTGCCAACTGCCAACACGGAACCTAGCGATGTGCGATCAAGGTCGGCAAGGGCGGGCAAGCCGTGCTCCACCGCTGCGGCGCTGATAAAAATACTCGCCGCAAACGACCGCTCGGTCGTAGGTGTTATGGCAATCGTTGGTAAGGCAGCGATTTCAAGCATTGGCGCCACCAGCACGCGCGCCCCCGCTTCGCGCAGCACCTGCACCGTTTTGTCGGCAGCTGGTTGCGGGCGCGTGACCACCACAAACCAATCGCGCAACGGCAAGGTCGGGGCAGCATTAGCACCCGCTGGTCTGCCACGCTCCACTTCGTTCATGCGCTGCTCGATCCGGGCGCTATCGTGAAGGCGGTGCGAGTACGCGACCAGCCTTCGCGAGCAGCCCTTCCAGAATCTGCGCGCCGCCATCGACGAGTAGCTTCTCTGCGAGCGCTGTTCCTAGCGCCTCCGCCTCAGTCAAATCGCCCTCGACCGCGGCGGCAATACGCCGTGCGCCATCAGGCGTCGCGACGAATCCGCGAATGGCGAGCCGGTCACCATCAACCCTGGCATGTGCGCCGAGCGGCACATCGCAGCTAGCGGAGAGTCGGCGTCCAAACGCGCGCTCTGCATCTACTGCGGCGCCAATTGGCCGTGATGCAAAGCCCTCGATGAGCGGGCGAACCTGTGCCTCTTGGGCGCTGGCGTACTCCAAGCCCAACGCACCTTGCGCGACGGCAGGGATGAAGCGCTGCGGATCGAGCGGTGCGCGAATGCGCGCGCCAAAGCCGAGGCGACGCAGTCCGGCACAAGCAAGAATGATGGCGTCGAACTCACCTTCATCAAGTTTGCGCAGTCGCGTGTTGACGTTGCCGCGCAGCGGTGCAATCTTTAGGCTAGGGTGGAAGTGCCGGATTTGGCTCTCGCGGCGTAAGCTCGACGTACCGACAATCGCACCGGCTGGAAGCTCATCCAAGCTGGCGTAGCGGTTCGACACAAAGGCATCGTGGACATCTTCGCGTGCGCCCACCGTGAGCAGCGAAAACCCAGGGGGCATGACCATCGGCACATCCTTCATCGAGTGCACGGCGAGTTCCGCGCGCCCCTCTTCGATGGCCACCTCAAGCTCTTTGATGAACAAGCCCTTACCGCCAATTTGCGCGAGCGGCTTATCGAGGATCTGATCACCGCGCGTGGTCATACCAACGATCGATACCGCCAAGCCCGGGTGCATGCGGCGTAATTCTGCGGCCACCCATTCACTTTGCGCCATGGCAAGCGGACTTTCACGAGAAGCGATGCGGATTTGGCTGAGAGTGGAGGCCATGCGGTTTGAGGAAATGATGGGGGCTGGCACCGCTCGCTGCAACTCAGGCGCTATATCGCGTCGCTTTCTCGAAGATATCCGACGCTTTGGGGCACCGAGCGCGCACCGTTTACAAAAGTACGCATGTTGCACTGCGGTAGAATGAATTTGATAAGCATTCTAGCTGTCTACCAACCGATTATCGTTTCAGCTGTTTGGGGCTGCGACTCGCTTCTGACCTGCCAGCCCCATATTGCGCGGTCGCAGTGCGTGACTAAACCGCTCGCACAACATCTAGCGACGCCAACCCCTCGCATTTCCGCCCTTTTGGCATATGGCCTCGAATCCAACCTTCATCACTCCCGCAGCCGACCGCCGCAAGTCACCCACTGCCTCTAACGACGGCGTCGTTGAGGAACCACACACGCCTCGTCTGCGTGAAATCCCCTATAACTACACTTCGTTCTCTGACCGCGAGATCGTCATCCGCCTGCTTGGTGCGGACGCTTGGGAGACGTTGAACCAGCTCCGTGACCTCCGTCGCACCGGCCGCAGCGCGCGCATGCTCTACGAGGTGCTTGGCGACATATGGGTGGTCGAGCGTAACCCCTACCTGCAGGATGACTTGCTCGACAATCCCAAACGCCGCGCCATGCTCATCGAGGCGATGCGTCATCGTTTGCATGAAATTGAAAAGCGGCGCCTGCGTGACCAGCTTGATAGCGCGGACGCAATCGCCCCGGAGGCCGACCTCAAGTCGAACAAAGTCATCATGTTGCTCGAACGCGCGCACGTAGCGGTCGATCGCTTCGAAGAAGAGTTTCGCGAGACATGGGACCTGCGTAAGAAAGTCGAACGACGTCTGGCCAAAGTTACGCGCCGCGACAACATCGCTTTCGATGGCTTGGCTCGCGTTTCTCATGTAACAGACGCGACCGACTGGCGCGTCGAGTATCCGTTTGTCGTGGTTTACCCCGACACCGAGGAAGAAGTTGCGCCATTGGTGCGCGCACTCATTGAGCTAAAACTCACCATCATCCCGCGCGGTGGTGGCACTGGATACACCGGCGGCGCGATTCCACTCACCAAACGTTCTGCCGTCATCAACACCGAAAAGCTCGACGCGCTAGGCGCGGTCGAACGGATTGCACTCCCAGGCGTGACCGAACCCGTCGCCACGATTCGCTGTGAAGCCGGTGTCGTCACCAAGCGCGCGATGGAAGCGGCAGAGCGAGCGGGTTTGGTGTGGGCTTGCGACCCCACATCTGCTGACGCCTCGTGCATCGGCGGCAACATCGCCATGAATGCAGGCGGCAAGAAAGCCGTGTTGTGGGGCACCGCGCTCGACAATCTCGCGTCATGGCGCATGGTGACGCCGGAGGGCCTATGGATGGAGGTCACCCGACTCGACCACAACCTCGGCAAGATTCACGATGTTGACGTGGCGCGGTTTCGCGTCGTCACGTTCGACGAATCCGGCAAAAACATCGCCAACGAAAAAGTGCTGGCCATTCCAGGCCCGGCATTTCGCAAAACGGGCCTCGGCAAAGACGTCACCGATAAGTTCCTTGCGGGCTTGCCCGGTGTGCAAAAAGAAGGTTGCGACGGCATCATCACCTCAGGCCGTTTTATCTTGCATCGCATGCCCAAACACATTCGCACGGTGTGCTTGGAGTTTTTCGGTCAAGCCAAAGAGGCCGTGCCGTCGATTGTCGAAATCAAGGATTACCTCGACCGCCACCCACACGCCATTCTCGCGGGGCTCGAACACCTCGATGAACGCTATTTGAAGGCCGTGGGCTACGCGACCAAATCGCGTCGTAACCAGCGCCCGAAGATGGTGTTGATTGGCGATATTGTTTCCGACGACGAAAACGCGGTAATGGAGGCCGCCAGCCAAGTGGTGCGACTCGCCAACGCGCGCAGTGGTGAAGGATTTATCGCTGTCAACGCCGATACACGCAAGAAGTTTTGGCTAGATCGCGCGCGCACGGCGGCGATTGCCAAACACACCAACGCATTCAAGATCAATGAAGACGTCGTTATTCCGCTAGATCGCCTCGGCGATTACTCTGAGGGCATTGAACGTATCAACATCGAGCTGTCGCTCAAGAACAAATTGCGGCTGGTGGATCGGCTGGGTACGTTCTTTAGCGGTCGTTTGCCACTCGACTTAGAAGATGAAAACATTGACGTTGCGGAGCTAGTCGGCTCGCGCGCCGACGAGGCGCTCGCACTGTTGGCGGAAGCACGCGGTCGTTGGCAGTTCTATCTCGACAACCTCGACGCGCCACTCGCTAAGCTTCCCATCAAGCTGAGCGGGCAGAGCGAAGCGTCTGGCGATCTATCTGTCGCCAACATCACCAGCATTTTCCAAGCACTGCAAAACCATACGGTGCGCGCGTCATGGAAGGCCGAAATCAAGGCACCTCTCGCTGAGATCTTCGGTGGCCGCTTGTTTGTCCCGGTACTCAAGCGTGTAGATGCTCTACATAAAGAAGTGCTGCACTCCCGCGTATTCGTCGCGCTGCATATGCACGCAGGCGACGGCAACGTCCACACGAATATCCCCGTGAATTCGGACGACTACGGCATGTTGCAAGAAGCCAACCAAGCGGTGGCGCGGATCATGGCGTTTGCACGTCACCTCAATGGTGTCATTTCCGGCGAGCATGGCATCGGCATTACCAAACTCGAGTACCTCACCGACGACGAAGTCAAGCCGTTCCTCGATTACAAGGCGAGCGTTGACCCTCAAGGGCGCTTCAATGCCGGTAAGCTCATGCCCGGCGGTGATCTCAACCGTGCGTACACGCCGTCGTTTGGTCTGCTCGGCGCCGAATCGCTGATCCTCGAACAGTCCGATATCGGCGCGATCTCCGATTCGATCAAAGATTGCTTGCGCTGCGGGAAGAGCAAGCCGGTGTGCGCCACCCATGTACCACGCGCCAATTTGCTCTACAGCCCGCGCAACAAAATTTTGGCAACCTCGCTCCTGATCGAGGCATTTTTGTACGAAGAGCAAACGCGCCGCGGCATTTCGCTGCGCCACTTCGATGAGTTCTCTGACGTAGCCGACCACTGCACGGTCTGCCACAAGTGCGAAAACCCTTGCCCGGTCGATATCGACTTCGGCGATGTGTCGATGGCGATGCGGAACCTGTTGCGCAAAGAAGGTAAGCGCAAATTCAACCCCGGCACCGCCGCCTCGATGTTCTATCTCAACGCGACAGATCCGGCGACGATCAAGCTCACCAAGACGCTGATGATTGATTGGGGATACAAGGCGCAGCGCTTGGCGCACAACATCGCCAAGAAGTTCATGCTGCCCCAATCACAGACCAAGCGCCCGCCAGCGACTGTCGGTAAGCCAACGGTTAAGGCGCAAGTCATTCACTTCATCAACAAGCCGATGCCCGGCGGCTTACCAAAGAAAACCGCGCGCGCGCTGCTCGACATCGAAGACAACAAGGTCGTGCCCGTTATTCGCGATGCCGCACGCACGACGGTGGACTCTGAGGCAGTGTTTTATTTCCCCGGCTGCGGCAGTGAACGTTTATTCGGCCAAGTAGGGCTGGCAACTCAAGCTATGCTGTACCACGTCGGCGTGCAAACGGTGCTGCCGCCCGGATATCTGTGCTGCGGTTATCCGCAAACAGCATCTGGCAACGCTGACAAGGGCCAAGAAATCATCACGGACAACCGGGTGTTGTTCCATCGTGTTGCGAATACGTTGAACTACCTCGACATCAAGACGGTGGTTGTTTCGTGCGGCACCTGTATGGATCAACTGCAGAAATACGAATTCGAAAAGATCTTCCCCGGCTGCCGCTTGCTCGATATTCATGAGTTTTTGTTGGAGAAGGGCGTGAAGCTCGACGGTGTAACGGGTGTGCGCTACATGTATCACGACCCTTGCCACACGCCAATGAAGACCTATCAACCGATGAAAGTCGTGACACAGTTGATGGGTGACAATAGGGTTGATGAGAACACCCGCTGCTGCGGCGAATCAGGAACACTCGCTGTGACCCGACCCGACATTTCGACCCAAGTACGCTTCCGCAAGGAAGAAGAAATGAAAAAGGGGGCGGACAAGTTGCGCGCGGATGGCTTCACAGGAGCTGTAAAGGTGCTGACGTCTTGCCCATCCTGTTTACAAGGCTTGTCTCGGTATAACAATGACAGTGGCACGCGGGCGGACTATATTGTTGTCGAGATCGCCAAGCACGTGCTTGGTGCCAACTGGATGCGCGACTATGTTGACCGCGCCAACAACGGCGGAATCGAACGGGTCCTCCTCTAATTCAGAAGCCAGTCACGAGTGCACACCAAGCGCATGAGTGGGTGGGGGCAACGCTTGGCAACGTTTTTGCGCTGCACCTATTGGCGCGCGCAAACGACACCGCCGAGCGTGTCCAAACCGAGCCTCGCCAAGGCGTCGATGAACCGCGCGTGCCGAGTATGGCCGGTAGCGTCGCAACCTTGCATAGCCTCCCTCCCGCGTTTCAAGCCACTTTGGCGACTGAAGTCACGGAGCGATTCAATCCCAAGCTGTCACGGATTGGGCAGGCTGCAGCGGTTCGTGCTGGATTCTCTGCCGACTCGCTATCGTTAGTCGGCGAGACGCAAATGCGCATCGAGATCACCGCCACCCGCGCGGCGCAGACGCTGCGCGATGAAGTTGGCGCGGAGTTCTATGCGTTGACCCGGCGCCTTTGCTTCCTGACCGATCAGGAAGACATCCGCGACGCTGATAACCCCGCGTACGCCATAACATTGCTAGATGCGCTCATGACGTCGCTGAAGACCGCTGTCGAGACCGACGATCTTCTCGTGGCGATTTTTGAAGCGCTGATGGTCGAAGCCGAGCACGCCATCACCGATGCATATCGCGATGTAAACGCAGAGATGATCAAACACGGCGTGCTCATTGAAATCAAGGACATTCTTTTTCGCAGCCGCCCCAACCCGAGAGAGTCCGAGCGTTCCGGTGC
The DNA here is from genome assembly GCA_021300055.1 of Nitrosomonadaceae bacterium. Classification (GTDB taxonomy): domain Bacteria; phylum Pseudomonadota; class Gammaproteobacteria; order Burkholderiales; family Usitatibacteraceae; genus UKL13-2. Next base: position 25,038 of record JAJTHU010000157.1, read on the forward strand.
CGCAGGGGGGGGTGCCGGTGCCGCAGGCGGGGTGCCGGCGCTGCGGAGGGGGCGCCGGCGCTGCTTCGGGCAGCGGTGGTCGAGAGCCGAGTACCAAGAGCTCGGGAGGATTAGAAGTTCGCGGCGCATTACCCGTCGATCAACTGCGTCACACGGGTATCCACCAAGCGCTCAGCATGCCGGCCAACATCGAGCACTTGCTGCGCAGCGATCAACTCGCCGCAATCGCCGCCAACAAGCTCGCTGCTGGCGATGCCGACAGCACACGCGAACCGAAAGCGGATTCACCCACCGCAACCAGCAACACATTCGACGCCGGTAAGCAAATCGCGCTCGGTGCGAGCTTGAGCGCGTCGATCCTCAAGATCTTCGAGGCCATCAAGCAACATGAAGCGCTCAGAGCGACGGGTGGCGAAGTATGGAATCTGTTGCTCCCGGCATAGATTGCTTTGGCCGAGCATCACAACGGAATTGATGCAATTAGAGACGACAAGCTCGGCGCACTGACTTGTCGGAATCGTATTGCAGATTACATCGCCGCCGTCCAGCCGCGCCCCGACTCGATCGACGAGCGATACGAATCGATGTTGCGTGCCGCTGAGTGGTTGGTGTCTGCCAGCCGCATTAGCGACAATGCGTTTGCGATGACCGCTGAGAAGCTCGAAGCCGCGCTAGATCAGTCGGAGAACGAAGCAGCCCAAGCGCGCGCCGAGACCAAGACCATTGCCGACTTTGAGGTCTTGGATGAAGCGCGCCAAGCGGCACGCGACGCCATCATGACGGCGATGGGAAAGAACAACGTCCCCGCGCGGGTACGTCAGTTCGCCGAAGATGTGGGCTTCGATTTATTGATTACCGATTTTCTGAATGGCGGCCCGCGTGGCGACTTGTGGCAGCGTGACGTCGAAACACTTGAAATGCTCATCGATGGCCTGCGTCCAGCTCGCACGCGAAGACCGCGCATTGCTCGCACGCACGGTACCAGTGATCGTTTCACGCTTGGTGGAAGGGCTGCCGCGTGTATCGCGTTCGCAAACCGACATGCGCCAGTTTCTCGATGATCTCAAGCCGCTTTATGAACGCGCCGCAGAGGGGCTCGAGCCAGAACCAGTAGATTC
>JAJTHU010000128.1 GCA_021300055.1 Nitrosomonadaceae bacterium
GTTGAGCACCGCATCTGAACGGCCATAGATGATCATGCCGCCACGTTCAGTGATCTCAACATAATCGCCGTGCGTCCAGACATTAGGGAAATGCTCAAAGTAAGCAACGCGATAACGACTGCCATCAGGGTCATTCCAAAAACCAATAGGCATTGACGGGAATGGCTTGGTGCACACGAGCTCGCCTTTGTCATTGCGAATCGGACGCCCCTCGTCATCCCACGCATCAACCGCCATACCGAGCATTCGCGTCTGTATTTCACCGCGATAAACAGGGAGCACGGGCACGCCACCCACAAAGCATCCGATGATGTCCGTGCCGCCCGAGATCGAGGAAAGGCAAACGTCGCTCTTGATGTGGGTGTAGATGTAATCAAACCCCTCTGGCGATAGCGGCGATCCCGTGGACATCACCGCGCGCAAATTCTCCAGCTTGTGGGTATGTGCGGGGTCACACTTGATCTTCGCCAACGACTCGTAGAACTTGGCGCCCGCGCCGAAATGGGTGGCGTCTTCCGCAGCAATGTAGTCAAACAGAATGTTTCCACGCCCTAGGAAAGGCGAGCCGTCGAATAACACCAAGGTCGCATCCGCAGCGAGTGCAGAGACCAGCCAGTTCCACATCATCCAACCACAGGTCGTGAAGAAGAACACACGGTCCTGTGGTTTAACATCGCATTGCAGTACGTGCTCCTCAAGGTGTTTTAGCAGCGTGCCACCAACACCATGCACAATGCATTTCGGCACACCAGTGGTGCCACTCGAATACATGATGTACAGCGGGTCGTTGAAACCCACTCTTGTGTAACAGATTGAGGCCGCAGCGATACCATGCAGCCATGTTTCGACCGTCTGCGCGCCCGGAACCGCTGACACGTCAAGCGTGCCACCCGGATCGTTTGTCGCAGGGAACAAGTAAGGAACGATGACCACGCGCTGCACGCTCGGCAGTCCCGCGACGCACTCGGCAACACGCTCTAGGGTGCTGATGCCCTTGCCGTTGTAGAGATAGCCATCGCACGCAATGAGCAATTTCGGCTCGACCTGACCGAAGCGGTCGAGCACGCCTTGCGTACCGAAGTCGGGCGAACAGGAAGTCCAAACCGCACCAAGGCTGGTTGCTGCCAGCATCGCAACCACGGTTTCGGGCATGTTCGGCATAAACGCCGCGACACGGTCCCCCTTACCGATGCCCATGTTGCGCATTGCTTGTTGCCAACGCGATACGTCACGATAGAGATCGTGATGTGTGAGGCGCTGACGACTCTTATCTTCGCCCCAGAAAACAATCGCATCGCGATCCGTGCGCTGCCTAAAGCGGCGCTCAATCAAGTTCTCTGCGAAATTGATCTTGGCCTTCGGATAGAACTGTGCGCCGGGCATCTGCTTTTCGTTGGCCAAAATCTCTGCGTTTGCGGGTACACCACGCTCACCAATCACGCCACACCAATCCCACACGGCAGCCCAAAAGTGCTGCGGATTCTTCACCGACCAGTCGTAGAGGTCGTAGTAGTTGGTCAGGTGCAGGTTGCGATGCGCATAAGCATCATTGAGTGCGTGCATAAACGCCGTGACATTCGCCTCGGCGATGCGCGTTGGTGAAGGTGTCCAGACGGGTAACTGTTGATCAAGCGTCATGTTGTCGGCTTTTTATACGGGGCAAGACTAAGCGAGACGGCGATTAAAGTACACGACGGCGCGAGGCTCGCTAGCGCGCTGTCCAACCGCCATCGATTGGCAATGCAGTGCCGGTCACACCTTGCGCTGAATCCGAAGCAAGATAGAGCGCCATCGCAGCAACTTCGTCGATTTCGGCAAACCGTTTGTTTGGTTGAGGCGCGAGGATGATGTCGCGAATGACGTTCTCGCGTGGAATGCCATGCACACGTGCTTGGTCGTCGATCTGCTTTTCGACCAGCGGCGTAAATACATAGCCCGGGCAGATCGCATTCACGGTGATGCCTTGTTCAGCGAGTTCCAACGCCACCGACTTCGTAAATCCGACCGCACCATGTTTGGCCGCGACATAAGCAGACTTGAACGGCGATGCCACCAAGCCATGCGCTGAGGCGATGTTGATGATGCGACCCCAACGCTTTGACTTCATATGGGGCACTGCTGCGCGCGTCGCGTGAAACACGGAGGAAAGATTGATGGCGAGAATCGCCTCCCACTTTTCAAGCGGAAACTCATCCACCGGTGAAACGTGCTGAATACCTGCGTTGTTCACCAGAATATCGACGCCACCAAACGCTGCGGCCGCTTCATCAACCATGGCCGCAATATCGTGCGGCCGCGTCATGTCGGCGGCAGAGTAGCGCACCTTGACGCCAAATTCGTCAGCGATTCCTGCTTGCAATGCTGAAATCGCCGCCGCGTCGCCGAGACCATTCAAGGTCACATTCGCGCCTTCGCGCGCGAACGCGCGCGCGATGCCTAGGCCAATGCCGGAAGTAGAGCCAGTAACGACAACAGAACGGTTGGTGTGGACTTTAGACATATGCTCTCTGAAGACTTCGCGAAACAGCTTGTCGCTATGGCTTTGCTTGCCGCTGCATCTCTAGATGCGGTATCCCATCTTCCATATACGGCGCGGAATCCGTCACGAATCCAAAGCTCTGATAGAACTTTTCGAGGCGCGCTTGTGCGCCGATACGATTCGGCAAACCTGGGTAAAGCGCATCGTGTCGCTCGCAAGCTTCTGCCATGAGTTGGCGTCCGAACCCAGCGAGCCGAAATTTTTGGGGCGTGATCACACGGCCGATTGAAGGATGCGCAAACTTAATTCCGGCATCGACCAAACGGCAGTACGCGGCCAGCTCACGCGCGCCGTTGGACTCCGCCCAACCCAGCAGGTGCCACGAATGCTGATCGGCACCGTCGAGATCTTGAAACGGGCAGTTCTGCTCGATTACAAATACATCGATTCGCTCGCGCGAGACGGCATACCAATCATCGAGCGGCAAATCGTTAAAGCGTGCGAACTGCCAAACCAAAGACACAGAATTCATCCGCAGCGCTACGCCACTTTAGCGAGATGCAACCACGTCTCAACCACCGTATCCGGATTGAGCGACATCGATTCAATGCCTTCCTTCATCAACCACTCGGCAAGATCGGGGTAGTCAGATGGGCCTTGACCGCAAATGCCAACGTACTTATTGGCGCGACGGCAAGCCGAAATCGCGAGGTGCAGCATCTGCTTCACCGCAGGGTCGCGCTCATCAAACGAGTCCATCACCAGACCCGAATCGCGAACGAGCGCGAGGGTAAGCTGCGTCATGTCGTTTGAGCCAATCGAGAACCCATCAAAGCGAACGAGGAACTGGTCGGCAAGAATCGCATTCGAAGGAATCTCGCACATCATGACAACCTTGAGTCCGTCCTTGCCAACGCCTTTGCCACGTTCTAGCCCGAATTCGCGCATGATGTCGATCACCTGATCAGCTTCACCCAGCGTCCGCACAAACGGCACCATCAACTCGACGTTGGTAAGCCCCATGGTGTCGCGCACAAACTTCATCGCCTCACACTCAAGCTTGAAACATTCTCGGAACGACTGCGCGATATAGCGGGACGCGCCACGGAAGCCGAGCATCGGATTTTCTTCGGTCGGCTCGTAGCGAGGACCACCGATAAGATTGCGGTACTCGTTGGACTTGAAGTCAGATAGCCGAACAATGACCTTCTTTGGCCAGAACGCCGCGGCAATGGTCGCGACACCTTCCGCCATTTTCTGCATATAGAAATCCACCGGCGTCGCGTAACCTCGTGAAGCCTTAGCTACTTGCGCGCGCAGGTCGTCGGGAAGCTTGGCGTAATCCAAACACGCTTTGGGATGGATGCCGATGGTGTTGGAGATGATGAACTCCAATCGCGCCAACCCAACACCCTCATTCGGCAACTGCGCAAAATCAAAAGCAAGCTGCGGGTTCCCGACGTTCATGGCGAGCTTGACCGGAATCTTCGGCATGTTGTCGAGCGCGACCGTCTGCACTTCAAACGCCACGCGCCCTTCGTAGACAACACCAGTGTCGCCTTCACAGCAACTCGCGGTTACCTCCGCGCCATCGCGGATCACGGAAGTTGCGTCTTCACAGCCGACGATCGCTGGCACACCAAGTTCGCGTGCAATGATGGCGGCATGGCAGGTGCGGCCACCGCGGTTGGTGATGATGGCCGAGGCCTTTTTCATCACCGGTTCCCAATTCGGGTCAGTCATATCGGTCACGATGACGTCACCCGGCTGGAAGCGATCAATTTGGTCCACGCTCGAAATCACGCGTGCTGGCCCAGAACCTACCTTGCCGCCAATCGCGCGACCCTCGGCCAGCTTCTTGCCACTACCGGTCAGCTTGTAGCGCGTCAGTGTGTCCGTGCGGCTTTCTTGGGACTTGACGGTCTCCGGTCGGGCTTGCAGGATGTAAAGTCGGCTTGCGCCCCCCGCGTCTCGCTCGCATCCCCATTCGATATCCATCGGGCGGCCGTAGTGCTTTTCAATCGCGACCGCGTAGCGTGCGAGCTCTTCAACTTCGGCATCGTTCAATGAAAAACGATCGCGCTCAGAAACATCGACCGGCTTAGTCTCGACAGAGCGTCCAGCGGATTGCGAAGCTGAGAAGACCATTTTTTGTAGCTTGCTTCCCAACGAGCGCCGAAGCACCGACGGCTTGCCGCTCTCGAGGCAGAGCTTGCTCACGTAAAACTCGTCTGGGTTGACCGCACCTTGCACCACCATTTCACCGAGGCCGTAGCTCGAAGTGATGAACACCACCCCACGAAAGCCAGATTCGGTGTCGAGCGTGAACATCACGCCAGCTGCACCGGTGTCCGAGCGCACCATGCGCTGAACCCCAGCACTCAGCGCCACTTCGGCGTGAGCAAAACCCTTGTGTACGCGATATGAGATCGCGCGATCGTTGTAGAGCGACGCAAACACGTGCTTGATCGCCTCAAGCACGTTATCGATACCCTTGATATTTAGGTAAGTCTCTTGCTGCCCTGCAAATGAAGCGTCAGGCAAGTCTTCTGCGGTCGCAGACGAGCGCACGGCGAACGAAGCGTCAGGGTCATTCTTAGTCAGCTCGGCGTACGCTGCGCGAATCTCAGCTTCGAGCGCCGGCTGCAAGGGCGCCTTGACGACCATTTCCCGAATCTGCGCGCCGGTGCGTGTGAGCGCGGAAAGATCGTCCACATTGAGGGCCGAGAGTGACGCGTTGATCTTTTCCGTGAGGCTGTTGTGCGCCAAGAAGGCGCGGAACGCATCAGCCGTCGTTGCAAATCCACCCGGGACGCGCACGCCTGCGGCGGACAATTGGCTAATCAGCTCGCCAAGCGAGGCGTTTTTGCCGCCGACCGAGGCGACATCGTGCATACGGCATTGGGACAGCGGGAGGACGAGAGCCATGAAGTCGCTTTCTACTTTTGGAGAGAGTCGCGCCTATGTTGCGCCGCAAAAAGATAAAATTATAGCGGACACCCCCGTTCCATCGGAGCGCAAATCGGTCACCGAGCGATCTGTGCGCGGGCACCGCGTGTCGCGCGCTGCTCTCGTGTCATTCCATTCACCGCATCCGCTCAAGAGGACACCATGCCCGAACGTCGTAGCGTGTTTTTCGTTTCTGACCGAACCGGCATCACAGTGGAAATGCTCGGAAACTCGCTACTTACCCAGTTTGAGGAGGTCGAGTTCAAAAAGGTGACGCTGCCGTTTATCGACAATCTAGACAAGATTCGCGAAGTCACCAACCAGATTGCCGCACGCTTCGCCGAGTCGGGCAAACGCCCGCTGGTATTCACCTCGCTCACTGAGGACTCGCTCCGTGAAGAGATCTCAAAGTCGAATGCGATGGTGCTCGATTTGTTCGACAGGTTCATCGTGCCCCTCGAGGAGGAACTCGGGGTCAAGTCTTCGCACGCGATTGGCCGAAGCCACTCAGCCGGCAACTTTAAGGACTACAACCATCGTATCGAGGCTGTGAATTACACCCTCGCCCACGATGATGGGGTGACCAACCGCAATCTTGAACAGGCGGACATCATCCTTGTCGGCGTGTCGCGCTCCGGCAAGACGCCGACCTGCCTTTACATGGCGCTGCAGTTTGGCGTAAAGGCCGCCAACTATCCGCTCATCCCGGAAGATCTCGAAAAGATGAAGCTTCCCCCCGCGTTATTGCCGCTCAAGAGCAAGGTTTGGGGGTTGTCCATCGTACCGACACGCCTTGCGCAAATCCGCCAAGAGCGCAAACCCGACAGCAAGTACGCCTCGCTCGCGAACTGCGAATGGGAGGTCAGTATGGCGGAGCGCTTGATGGAGGGGGCTGGTATCCAGTACCTAAACTCGACCACCAAATCGATCGAAGAGCTCGCTACCACCATCCTGCACGAAGCGCACCTCGATCGCCGCGTTTACTAACCCAATCGGCCCAGCCGACGGCTCCCGAACGCGCAGATTTGTTGCGCCGCACAATGAGAAGGCGGTTTACTTGTTGCGTTCTGGGCACAAAAACCGTCCAAAAAGTCGCGGCTTGGACACACTTTGCGGGATAATTTCGGCTTGGTTATGGTCACAGCGTAGGCTATCTGTGCGGGCGGTCTCTGTCGTAGGGGCACCCACCCAACTTTGATCATCGTTTACGCTCCGATTTTCATCGTCGCTTATCCACGTTTCACACGGTTCCCACGCAGCATGCGTCGCCCATCCGTTGGATGGTGGAAATCACAAAATTCACAACAGTCCACTGAGGAGTTCGTACATGTCTCGTCGTTCATTCACCAAACGCGTCTTGCCTGCTGTCATCGCTGCTGCGATGGCCGCCGGTGCATCCACTGCCAACGCCGTGCAGTTCCAAGGCGTCTACGTTTTCGGCGACAGCTTGTCCGACGCTGGCTACTTCCGTCCGTTCATCGCTGCCTTGGCGGGCCAAACGACCGCGAATAGCTTGGGCCGGTTCACGACCAACCCCGGTCCTGTTTGGGCAGAGATCATTGCGCAAACCTATGGCGGCAACCCCAATCCCTCTAACGCTAGGGGCCAAAACTACGCACAAGGCGGCGCTCGTGTCGCTGCCGCTTCGGCCTCAACGCCACCTGGATTCGCGCAGCGTCCCGTCACCACGCAAATCGGTGAGTATCTGGCTAGCAACAACGGTGGTGCGAACCCGAACGGTTTGCACATCATTTGGGCAGGCGGTAACGACCTCTTGCAAGCAGGCGCCGCTGGCGTCGGTGCTGCGAACGACGTTGTTGCACAAGCCGCGCGTCTGCGCGCTGCTGGTGCGCGTTACACGATGGTCTTCGGTCTTCCAAACCTTGGCCTAACGCCTTCGGCGCAAGCTGGTGGCGCCGCCAGCGTGGCTCTGAACACGCAGGCTTCGGTAGGCTACAACGTCACACTGTGGAATGGCATCGCGGCCACGGGTCAGCGCGTCATTCCAGTTGATGTGTTCTCGATGCTGAACGAAGTTGCTGCAAGCCCTGCTGCTTTCGGCTTCACCAACCTTACTGGCGTTGCTTGCGGCCCATTCCCTGGCTTCGCACCAGCCGGTGGCAACTCGCAGTTCTGTAACGCGAGCAACCTCGTCGCGCCGAACGCTCAAAACACCTACCTGTTCGCTGATGGCATCCACCCCACGACGGGCGCACACCGCATCGTTGCTGATTTGGTCAAGTCGCTGATCGACGGCCCGAACGCTTATTCGACGATGGCAGAAGTGCCGCTCGCTTCGCGCGCAGCACATGTGCGTACGCTGGACTCTGGCTTGATGCAAGGCGCATCTTCAGCAGTCGGTGCCGTGAACGCGTTTGCGGCATACGACGGCGGCAAGTTTGATATGAGCACCACCAACCTAAACCCGCAAACCAACACCAAGAATCGTGCCGCCACCGTCGGCGCCACGATGCGCGTCTCGGAAGACGCTACCGTCGGTGTGGCGATCGGCCAGAACAACAACGAAGCACGGATGTCCGGTGCGGGCCAGTTCGACCTCGACGAGAACACGTTCTCGATCTTCGCAAGCGCCAAGTCCGGTGGCTTCTACGCCAATGGCTCGTTCTCAGTCTCGGACCTGAAGTTCAAGAACGTCCGCCGCAACGTGCAACTGGGCAACGTAGCTCGCGTAAACCTCGCGAGCACCAACGGTACCAATGCATCGGGCGCCCTCATGGCCGGTTACGACTGGACCATGGGTGCACTCACAGTCGGCCCATTCGTCGGCTTGACCCGTCAAGCGGTAAGCGTTGGCGGATTTACCGAGAATGCGGGTGCGACTGCGCTGTCGACCGACCTGCGCATCGGTGAGCAAACGCGTACGTCGCGTGTCACATCTGCAGGTGTGCGTGCAAGCGTGAAACTCGGTGCATTTACGCCGTTTGCTCGCGTTTCGTTTGATCGCGAGGATAACAACGTCGAGCGCTCCGTCTCTGCATCGCCAGTGACCGTCGCGCAAAACATCTGGTACGACATCCCTGGGTATCGTGGCGACAACAACTGGGTCACCGGTACGATCGGCGTCCGCGGCAACATCACCAAGAGCATTGGTCTTGGCTTGGTGTACACCGCAGTGTCGAGCCGGTCGAACATCAAGCAAGACGGCGTGACGGCTAGCGTGAACTTCGCGTTCTAAGCCACACCACTCTTCGCTTAGTTGTTCCCCAAAA
>JAJTHU010000319.1 GCA_021300055.1 Nitrosomonadaceae bacterium
AGCCATCAGAAGTGAACTTCGTCGATTGGACTGTGCGGCAGACCGAGGCATTGCTCATTGGTGCGATCAATCCACAAGCCGATGGACGATTTGAGGTGCGCTACCGCTTGTTTGATGTCGCCAAGCAGACACAAATCGCGTCGGGCACCATCACCATCGGCGCCACACAGTTTCGCGGCACGGCGCATCGCGTATCAGATGAAATCTACGAAAAGCTTACTGGCGAACGCGGTGTGTTTTCGACCAAAGTGGCCTACGTCCTAAAGCGCGGGCAGCGATTTGAACTGCAGGTGGCCGACGCGGACGGCTTCAATCCTCAAACAGTTTTGTCGTCGCTAGAGCCGATTGGCTCGCCGGAGTGGTCGCCAGATGGTAGGCGTCTCGCATACGTCAGTTTTGAATCGCGCAAATCAAATGTGGTGGTTCAGGATTTGCTCACGGGTCAGCGCCGCGTGGTCGCTAACTTCCGTGGCGATAACTACGCGCCCTCATGGTCGCCAGATGGTACGCAACTCACGCTTGCGCTCTCACGCGATGCGGTCTCGCAGATTTACGTCATTCCCGCTGATGGAGGCGAGCCGCGCCGCCTGACGAGCAGCAATTCCATCGATAGCGGACCCACCTTCACGCCAGACGGACAGAGCATCATCTTCTTCTCAGATCGCTCGGGCGGACCACAGTTGTATTCAGTCCCTGTCGCGGGCGGCGAGGTGAAACGACTCACGTTCGAAGGCAATTACAACTCGACACCGCGCGTGTCGCCTGACGGCAAGCTCATCGCTTTTGTGAGCCGCGATAGCAGCGGACGTCTTCGTATTGCGACGCTAGAACGGGCGAGCGGTATCGTCAATGTGCTGACCGAAGGCCCTCGCGATGACAGCCCGAGTTTCTCCCCTAACGGACGCACCATATTGTTTGAATCAAAGATCTCTGGTCGCGGAAGTCTTGGTTCGGTGTCTGTCGATGGTCGTGTGAAGCAGAAATTAGCTTCGCCGAATGGCGAAGTTCGTGAGCCCGCGTGGGGTCCCTACGCGGAGACGAGCGCCCCGCGCTAGGCATGGCCGTCTTGAGTGTGATGGATTTGGTGTAACGTTATCTATGTTGGTTGATCGCAGATTCCATTTGAAAGGAGCAAAACAATGAACAAGTCATCCTCCCTCGTTCGCTTTGCCACGGCAGGCGCCATCGCGGCGCTGCTGGTCGGCTGCGCCAGCAAAGAGCCTGCAAAAGAGGTGCCCGTTGAAACGCGCACAACAGCGCCCGCGACGACCACAACCACAGCGCCCGCAGCGCGGCCTGCCGCAGTGACGCCAACGGCTGCTCCGGCTATTAATCCGCTTAAAGACCCGAGCAATGTTCTGTCGAAGCGGGTGATTTATTTCGATTACGATAAGGACGCGGTTAAGCCTGAGTTTCAAGCGATTGTGCAGGCCCACGCCAAGTTTCTGGCCGACAACCGTGGCCGCAAGATTCGTTTGGAAGGCCACGCTGATGAGCGCGGCACGCGCGAGTACAACATGGCCCTCGGCCAGCGTCGCGCCGATGCGGTACGCAAGGCCATGAATGTGCTCGGTGTTGGCAGCGACCGCATGGAAACGGTGAGCTTCGGCGAGGATAAGCCAGCATTAGCAGGTGCGACCGAAGAAGCTTGGAGCAAGAACCGTCGCGTCGAAATCGTTTACGACGGCGAGTAATCCATCCCCGCCACCGCTGGTGAGGTGCGCCGGTTGCACCGACGCGCCTCACCAGCGACTCATTTGCGAAGCGCTCTTTTGAGCACTGTCGTTGCGCTCGCGGCACCGAGACGCTTTCGAGTTGCCCCCTCTGAATGCAACCCCATCGGCGAGGCTAAGCATGCACAAAACCTTTTCTCTTCAGTTGAGCGTCGCGATCTTGATGCTTGCCATTTGCATCGCTCCGCGTGCGAGCGCCGGATTGTTCGATGACGACGAGGCACGCAAGCGCATCGCTCAGCTTGCCGAGAAGGTTGAGGCGCAGAACAAAGCCAACGACGAGCGCTTCCAAAAGCTCGACGAATCGATTCGCAGCCTTGGGATCATCCAGTTGCTCAATCAGATCGAGGCTCTCAATACCGAGATTAACCGGCTGCGCGGTCAGATTGAAGTGCTGACGAATCAAAACGAGCAATTGCAAAAGCGCCAGCGCGATTTCTATTTGGATATCGACACGCGCCTGCGTGCCCTCGAAGCCGGTAGCGCACCAACGAGCACCGCCGCGACGATCAATCCCCCCTTAGTTTCACCAAGCGCAACGCCGAGTGCCACGCCCGTCGCAGCAAGCGGGGCCGCTTCCGGTGCTGCGCCGCCTGCTGCTCCTGCCGCCGCCACCGCGCCGGCTGCGACGGTTGCGTCCCCAAACGCCGCCGCTGCAGAAGCCGCTGCGCGCGAGCGCGAGAACAAAGCGTATGACGTTGGCTCTGCCGCGTTTAGGCGCGGTGACTGGGCGGGTGCAGTTCGCGCGTACACGACCTTTGCCGCGGATTACGCGCAGAGCCAGCTCGTGCCCAATGCCATTTACTGGATCAGCCTGTCGCAGTTCAATCTGAAAACCTATCCCGAGGCGCGTGCAACGGCGGAGGGGCTGATAAAGCGCTTCCCGGACTCGGGCAAGGTGCCGGACGCCATGCTCGTCATCGCAAGTGTTCAGGCCGAGATGGGCGATGCGGGCTCGGCGCGCAACACCTTTGAAGACATCATCGCCAAGCATCCTACCTCCGACGCGGCTGCGAAAGCGCGCACTCGCTTGGCTGGGGTTCGCGCCTCGCGCTGAGCCACGCCAAAGGAGCTTGGCCGGACTTGACGACGGGTAGTGCGCCCAGGGCACGGGTCCTGGTCAGGCGATAATATCGGCCTGCGGTCGCCGGATCGACTAGCGGCACCGCACCCTTCGACTTTCAGTATCGCGGCCACCTGAAGCAGGTCGGCAAAGTTTGCTGTTACTGTGCCGCCTCGCTCCTTCGTCATGTCTCAAACACCATCTTCACTGCCCGCGCGCTGGACGGCAGAATCGCCTGCGGGAACGCTGCCCCTGACCCGCATGGATGCTTTCCAAAAGCCCAGCGAGTTTGTGCGCACGCGCGAAAACGAAATCCGTATCAACGAAATTTTCTATTCGTTGCAAGGGGAAAGTTCGCGCGTTGGGTTGCCGACCGTATTCGTGCGCTTGACCGGTTGCCCGCTGCGCTGCGGCTACTGCGACACCGCCTACGCTTTTCATGAAGGCAAGACACGTCAGATTGATGACGTGCTATCCGAGGTCGCGAGCTACGATGCGCGCCACGTGTGTGTCACGGGCGGTGAACCGCTGGCGCAGAAAACCTGCTTGACGCTGCTCACCAAACTCTGCGATGCGGGGTATTCGGCTTCGCTCGAAACCAGCGGCGCACTGGATGTCAGCGCGGTCGATGCGCGGGTGTCACGTATCGTCGATATCAAGACGCCGGGATCCGGTGAGGTCGCGCGCAATCATTGGGCCAATCTCGATATCCTTAACGCGCACGATGAAATCAAGTTTGTGATCACGTCCGCTGCCGATTACGAGTGGGCAAGAAACAAACTGAAGCAGCGCCGCTTGCACGAACGCTGCCCGGTACTGTTCTCGCCCGCGTTTGGCGAACTCGACTATGCTGATTTAGCGGCGTGGGTGTTGCGCGACCGCTTGCCGGTGCGCATGCAGGTGCAATTACACAAAGTGATTTGGGGGGAGCGCCGCGGTGTCTAGTCCAGTAAGTTCTTTGCCACGCGCCGTCGTACTGCTGTCTGGCGGTTTGGATTCGGCGACAGTGCTGGCGATGGCGCAAGCGCAGGGCTTTGAGTGCTTTGCGCTGTCTTTTGACTACGGTCAGCGCCACAAAACGGAGCTCGACGCGGCGAGCCGCGTGGCGCAGGCGTTGGGCGCACGAGAGCACAAGATCATCCGCTTTGACCTTACGCAGTGGGGCGGCTCGGCACTCACGGACGCGTCGATTGCCGTGCCGACTGCGCCCACGACGGGCATTCCGATCACGTATGTGCCAGCACGTAACACGATCTTCTTGTCACTGGCGCTTGCATGGGCGGAGACCCTGGGTGCGCCGAACATTTTTGCGGGCATGAATGCGGTCGATTACTCGGGTTATCCGGATTGCCGCCCTGAATACGTCGCGGCTTTCCAGCAAATGGCGCGGTTGGCAACACGAGCTGGCATCGAAGGTGAGCCAGTGACCATTCATACTCCCATCATTCACATGAGCAAAGCCGATATCGTGCGCGAGGGCGTGAGGCTTGGCGTTGACTACGCAATGACCGTGTCGTGCTATCAAGCAGATGCGGATGGACGCGCCTGCGGGCGCTGCGATTCTTGCCGATTGCGACGCGAAGGCTTTGCGGCAGCAGGCGTCGCGGACCCAACGCGCTACGTTTCTTAGAGGCTGAACATGAGTACTGCAAGCAACATCGCGAGCACGGTGGCATGGTTGTCATTCGCCGTCGCATTCGTGCTGGGCGCCATCTCTGCGCGCACGCAGTTTTGTACCTTGGGGGCGGTGTCTGACATCGTCAACATGAACGACTGGACACGCATGCGCATGTGGGTACTCGCGATGGCGGTCGCCATCATTGGTGCGCAAGCGCTTTATGCGTTCGGCGTCATCGATCTGGGTAAGAGCTTTTATGTGCGGCCTAATCTCACGTGGCTTTCCTATATCGTCGGCGGATTGATGTTTGGTATCGGCATGACGCTCGCATCCGGTTGCGGCAGCCGGACCCTGGTTCGAATTGGTGGCGGCAACATCAAGTCGATCGTCGTGTTCGTGTTTCTGGGCATCGCCGCGTACATGACGATGAAGGGCTTGTTCGCGGTATGGCGGGTCGCCAGTATCGACAAAGTGGCCGTGGATCTCTCGGCCAGCGGTATCGCCACGCAGGAGTTTGGTGCCGTGTTTGCGGCGATGCTCGGCGTGTCGAAAAAGAGCGCACAGATTGGTGTCGCCTCGGTCATCGCGCTCGCGATGCTCGTGTGGGTGTTGTGGAGCGCGGAGTTCCGCAGGTCCGTTGATGCTTGGCTTGGTGGGTTGGGCTACGGCTTCGCGATTGCCGCAGGTTGGTACATCACGGCTAAGGTGGGGTTTGGTGAAAACCCCGAAACGCTTGAAATGGTTTTTTTCGGTACGAATAGCCGTGCCGCTGAGTCACTCACCTTTGTTGCGCCGATTGGCTACACGCTGGAACTCCTCATGTTGTGGAGCGATAAGTCGCTTATCGTGACGTTTGGCGTTGCGTCCGCGCTTGGTGTGATCGCCGGCTCGTTTGTTTACTCTGTTTTGTTTAAGCGCTTTCGCGTGGAAGGCTTCGCCAGCGCCGAAGACACGCGCAACCACATCGTGGGTGCAGTGTTGATGGGTTCAGGCGGGGTGACCGCAATGGGCTGCACGATTGGGCAAGGTGTGACTGGCTTGTCGACGCTGGCGCTCGGATCGTTTCTTGCATTGGCGGCGATGATCATTGGAAGTGCCGCGACGCTCAAGTATCAGTACTGGAAGTTGATGCAGGAGTAGGGCGTCCTCGATCAGCGATTGATCAGCGACGTCTCGGGATCGGCATGCCACAACTGCGCGGAATTGGTCCTGTTTCGAAGCGCCTGCTCATGGCGTATGGCATCGAGTCTTTGGAAGATCTGCGACGGGTCGATGTCTTTGAACTCTACG
>JAJTHU010000241.1 GCA_021300055.1 Nitrosomonadaceae bacterium
CAGACGATGCGGATGACGGGGGCGGCATTTCAGGCGTGAGCGTGATCGTTTCCAACCAAGCGGGCCCCTTGAGCCACACCCCCGTCAGAAGCTATCCTACGCCAATTCGCCGAACTCTTCATCTCGCAAATTCGGAGAGTAGACCCCTGGTGGTCCCGATGAGAGCCGGGCCCCTCTAACTCGCGAAGGGGGCACGTCGCCCGGGGTTGGCGGAAGAAACACGCTATGTTTTCGCCCCAAACCGCCGACTGCCGACAAACAAATCCAAAAAGGCGCGTGTTTCGCTTCCTTGCCGAACAAGACCTACATCTGCCGAAACCGTCCCGTGAAGGCCGCCGACACCGGAACGAGTTCATTCGTACCGCGCAGCTTGACGCGCATTCTGCCGACGTCGTCCTTCATCACGCGCTCGATGGCCGCCACGCGGATGACCGATGAGCGATGCACCTGCCAGAATTCATCCGGATCGAGTTCGTTGAGTAAATCCCGAATGGGTGTGCGCACGTATCGCTCTTTATTCGCGGTGATAACCGCCGTGTATTTGTCGCGCGATTGGAAAAACAGAACCTCGCCTGTGGCGATGACGTCGATTTCGCTGCCCTGCCCGCAATTGAGCCAACGCAAAAATTTGCGCTCCACGCTTGAAATCTGCCGGAGAGCCTCGAACAGTTTCTGATCGACCGCGGTCGGTGCGCCGGCGTTTATCGACGTCTTGAGTCGGTTGATGGTTTCGGCCAGTCGTTCGGCCTTGACCGGCTTCAGCAAATAATCAACCGCGCGTGCCTCGAAGGCTTCGATGGCGTGTTGGTCGTAAGCCGTGACAATGATGATGCGAGGTGCGGCGTCGCTGTTGACCACTTGGCGCGCGACGTCGAGCCCACTCAGGCCGGACATACGGATATCGAGGAAGGCGATGTCGGGCTCGTGTTCGGCAATAAGCCCCAGAGCGTCGCCGCCGCTATGCCCTAGCGCCAGCACGTCAAGTTCGGGCCACGCTGTCTTCAGCAAATCGCGCAGCGCTTCCGCAAGGCGCGGTTCGTCGTCACAGATGATCGCGGTTGTCATTTTATTCGACTACTGGCAGGTTCAACTCTGCAATTACACCGCTCGGGGTATTGGCAGTCAACACAAATTCCCCCGCCCCGCCGTAGGTTGAGGCGAGGCGATCTCGTATGTTGGCCAGACCAACACCCGAGCCGCCCGAGTGGCCCGCACCAAACCCAATTCCATCGTCGATTACGCGAAGTTGTAGCCTGTCTTTGCCCCCGTTTCCAATAATGTCCGCAGTAACCTTGATTGATACGTCACCAGCTTTTGGCTCAAGCCCGTGGAAAATCGCATTCTCCAACAGTGTTTGCAGCAACAGTGGTGGAATTCTGACGTGCGCGGCGCGATCAGATAACTGCAGATTTGTGGAAAGCCGACTACCCATGCGAAGTTTTGCCAGCGCTAGATAGGCGCGTGCAAGTTCAAACTCCTCGCGCACGGTTGTTTGGTCGGCGCGTAGCGACCTCAAACTCCCGCGCAAGAAATCCGACAATTCATCCACCATCCGCTGCGCGGTCATCGGATCAGTGGAAATCAACGACTTCAAATGCGCAATGTTGTTAAAAATAAAGTGGGGTTCGATCTGTGCTTTTAGTGTTTGCAGCCGAATTTCTGCGAGTTGATTTTTCTGCTCTGCGCGCTCCACGCGAAGGGCGATGTTTTTCTGTTCTTCAAAGCTGAGCCACTCATGAGTGTGGATCACCAACGCAATAGCAGAAAACGCCAGCGTCAAATCGCTCACTGGGACGTTCATCAGTGACGCGGGTATGGTTTGCCAAAGGCACGCAGCAACTAGAACGCCAATGAACAGGCCATTGCTGACGTACCAGACAGGTGCGAGAGTTGGCATGGGTATACGCTTCGCTGTCAATAGCGCACCAATCGCACAAATCATCAGGTAAACGAGTGCGGCACCCTCACTGTAGGTGACGGCCTTAAACGGAAACGCGAAGCTGAACGCCAAGAAACCGATGAAACCAATCGCCCAACCAAAGAGGACGACCTTTTGATTGACTACCGAGCGAAGCCAGAAGTGCGTCGGTGAGATTCGTAAACGCACGTCCGCAAGGGATGGTCGCCAGCTTGCCGAGAACTCTTCCCAAGTTGTGAGGCCGATACGCTCACCCTCTTCGCGGCTCCGCACGGCTAGCGCTTTGGCAACTAGCCAGCCGAAAGCACCACTAAAAGCCCAAATGGCAAATTGTGCGGCTGGTGTTAAAGGGAGAAATTGTTCCTGCGGGGCGGAAAGTTTCGCCGCGACTACGAGCCCTATGGTCAGAAAAACACCCAGACCCAACGATGTTTTGATTGCGCGGAACAGCCAGTAGCCTTCGCTTGCCCCCCACAGCGGCGGTGGTGTTTCGGGTCGGTAGCGCAAGTACAGACGGTACCAGAGTGGCGCGACAATGTTGGCAGAAATTTCGTACTGTGCGAGAACGTCGGCGGCGGCTTGGACTTTTGGCGGCAAGGTCATACCATTTCTCCTGTTGGCAAAGAACGGCGATGGCGGAATTCTGTGCGCTCCGTCCTCTGCTCAGGCTTGGCTGCGACAAACACCGCCGAATCGAGGATGAATTCGGCCTGCCGCCGATAGGTCAAGCGTGAAGCCGTTGTTTTGACGACAAGCTAGCACGCGGAGATTGCCTAATTGGCATCGATGCCGTGGCGCGAAGCTTGCTCTTGCTGCTATTTGGCGGGCAGCCTTTTTAATTCCGAAATTGCATCAGTACAACAAAAGGGGTCAGCGACATCCTTCTCGGCAATCGCAGGCTACTCGTCGCTGAACATCCCTCTGGAAATTGCAAGCGTTTTTAAGCGCTAACGGCGGGTAATCGGTAGTCGCGATTCTGTTTGAGCATGCTGAATAGTACACGGACCAAGTGCCTTGCCAAAGCCCGCGTGGCTTGCATATGCGTTTTGCCTTGTGCGCGTTTGCGGTCGTAGTACGCTCTCGATGTCGCCACCGTTGCCATATGATGAATTGTCACGATGAGCATCGCATCACGCGCTCTCGGATTGATCTGTCGTGGAAGCTTTGCCCCGACACGCTTTCCAGAGCTCCGATCCAATGGGGCGACGCCGAGATAGATGGCCAACGAGGCCTCATCGCGGAAGCGGGCGATATTGCCAATCTCACTCGCCACTTCACCAGCTGTCGTATTGCCAAAGCCGGGCATGCTCATCAGGCGCTGCGCTATTGTGGATTGCTCGACCAGCACGGCAATCGATTCGTCGAGCGCGTTGATCGCGTCTCTGAGTTCTAGGATGCGTTTTGCATCCGCCTGAATCATCGGGCCAATCCAATCAATGGGTGGCGCAAAAGCCGCTGATTGTTGCCACGCTTGAATCTTGGCCGCGTAGCCGACGCCGATGCCAGCAATCTTTAGGAGACTTGCGCGCCGAACGGTCTTGAGTTTGGCGAGGCTCTCGCGGCAGGTCAGGAAGTTCAGAAACCAGAGGTTGTCGGCCTGACCAGTGATGGCAAGTAGACCAGGTGCCGCGCCTTGTAATTCGGCCTGCATACGCTGGCTGATCTTCATCCGCTCAAAGACGAGTTGCTTACGGCGGCGTGTCACTGCTTTCATCTGCTGGTGCAGCGCATCAACAGGGGCCACCTCCTGCAATACTGCTTGGGCCATCGGCACGCGATTGCGCAGACGCATCAGTTCAAGCATGCGTTTGGCGTCAATGGCGTCGGTCTTGGCCGGTGCCGGAAAGATCTCTTTGAAACGCGCAAACTTTAGGTTGTTGATCGAATAGAGCGACCAGCCTTGCGCCAAGACTTGGCTATCCAATGGTCTGGCGTAGCCACCAAAGCCTTCCATGGCCACGGCTACCTGCGCCGCGTGTTTGTGTTCATGGCTTTGTACACGCTTGAAGAAATTACTGAGGCCTAACGGTGTATGCGGGCAATCAAACTCGTCTATGACGGCACCGTCATCTAGACCGATAGCCACGCGATGACAGACACTACCAATGTCGATGGCCACGTGAAGGTGGTTTTGCATGTTGTGCTCCCAAGGTCGGGCAAGACTCAGAAACCGTCTGCGCGCCTTGCCTACTTAAGAGCCACAACGACCGGCATCATCCCGTCAGGCGTTACAGACGATGCGGATGACGGGGGCGGCATTTCAGGCGTGAGCGTGATCGTTTCCAACCAAGCGGGCCCCTTGAGCCACACCCCCGTCAGAAGCTATCCTACGCCAATTCGCCGAACTCTTCATCTCGCAAATTCGGAGAGTA
>JAJTHU010000372.1 GCA_021300055.1 Nitrosomonadaceae bacterium
ATCGCGGTGAAAGCCGCGCGCCGCGCCGGCTCCGTCATTAACCGCGCTTCGTTCGATCTCGACAAGCTCACCGTCGAACGCAAAGCCCAGAACGATTTCGTTTCGGAGGTCGATCGCGCAGCTGAGGCGGCGATCATCCAAGTGTTACGCGAAGCGTATCCGCAGCATAGCATCCTCGCGGAAGAATCTGGGAGCCTCGATAACAAGTCTGAGTACCAGTGGATCATCGATCCCCTCGACGGCACCACCAATTTCTTGCATGGCTTTCCACAATACTGCGTGTCCATTGCCTTGGCGGTCAAAGGCGTGGTGCAGCATGGCGTGATCTTCGATCCCGTCCGCAACGACCTCTTCACTGCATCCAAGGGCGCGGGCGCGTTTCTCAACGATCGCCGTATTCGCGTCTCCAAGACGATCAACATGAAGGACGCGCTGCTCGGCACGGGCTTCCCTTACAAAGAGTTTGCGCACTTCGACAAATACCTCGCGGTTTTCAAACAGATGACGCAACAGTCTGCGGGCGTCCGCCGCCCGGGTTCCGCTGCACTCGACCTCGCCTATGTGGCATGCGGTCGTTTCGATGGCTTTTGGGAAATGGGCCTCAACCCTTGGGATGTCGCCGCTGGTGGCTTGCTAGTGCTTGAGGCCGGTGGTCTCGTCGCAGACTTCCGCGGTGAAGGCGATTGGCTCAACGCGGGCTCAATTGTGTGCGGCACACCCAAGGTATTCGCGCCCATGCTGGCGACGATTCAGTCGATCAAGTAGCACTGCGCTCGCGTAATACCGCGCACTGACGCCGACGTTGTCCGCAACGATGGAGCCGACAAACACACACGCAACATCGGCGCGATCCGCGCCCTCAGCGCCCTCCACGTCGGCCGCATCGGCCACGCACACGCCAATGATGCAGCAGTACTTGCGCATCAAGGCCGCCCATCCCGACACCCTTCTGCTCTATCGCATGGGTGACTTTTACGAGTTGTTCTTTGACGATGCCGTTAAGGCAGCGCGACTACTCGACATTACCTTGACCACGCGCGGCCAATCCGCGGGCCAGCCCATCAAGATGGCCGGGGTGCCATTCCACGCGCTTGAAGGTTACCTCGCTAAGTTGGTCAAGCTTGGTGAATCGGCGGTGATCTGCGAGCAGGTTGGTGAGGTGACTGGCAAGGGGCCGGTGGAGCGCGCCGTTACTCGCATCATCACGCCGGGCACCCTCACCGACAGCGCGTTGATGCCCACCAATCGCGACATTCCCCTCGCCGCTGTTTTCGAGCACGAGCAGCAACTCGGCCTAGCCAGTCTTTCGCTAGCCAGTGGCCGATTCCGCTTAGCGCTGACGTCACGGATGTCACTCGATGCGGATTTGGAGCGCATTCAACCCGCTGAGTTGCTGTGCCCGGATCATCTCGCTGACGGCATCAACGCACGCATCAGCAGCGGTGTGGCCGTGCGACGTCTTGCTGATTGGCAATTCGATTTCGACACGGCGCAAAAACTGCTCACCGCACAACTCGGCACGCGTGACCTCGCCGGTTTCGGCGTCGATCAGATGGAGTCCGCCATCTGCGCGGCAGGTGCCCTACTCGGTTACGTACAGCAAACCCAGCGCAGCGCATTGCCTCACATTGATCGAATCGTCGTTGACCGCGACGACGCCTACGTGCGCATGGACCAAAGCACACGGCGCAATCTTGAGATCTCCGAAACGATTCGCGGCGAGCCAGCGCCGACACTTCTCTCCGTACTCGATTGCACCGCAACCGCAATGGGTGCGCGCTTGCTGCGCGATTGGTTGCACCATCCGCGGCGCGATCGTGCGCTAATCTTGCAACGTCATGCCGCGACACATGCACTCACGCCCGTCGCTGCGGCGTTGCACCAACAGCTGCGCGACTGGCCCGATGTCGAACGCATCGCCACGCGGGTTGCGCTGCGCACCGCGCGTCCGCGCGATCTTTCGGGGCTACGGCACGCGCTGACGCAGCTACCGCATTTGCTGGCAAGCTTGCCGAACGGCGCGGCGCTCGCGCACTTCGCCGAAGCGCTCTCGCTGAGTCCAGACATCAGCAAGCACCTCACCAGGGCACTCGCCGACGAGCCCGCTACCGCATTACGTGACGGCGGCGTGATTCGCGACGGTTTTGACGCCGAACTCGACGAGCTGCGCGGCCTGCAATCCAACGCCTCAGCATTCTTGCTCGACCTCGAAGCACGCGAGCGTGCACGCACCGGCATTGCCAACCTGAAAGTCGAATACAACCGCGTGCATGGCTTTTACATCGAGGTGACGCAAGGTCAACTCGACAAAGTGCCAGACGACTACCGACGACGGCAGACCCTCAAGAACGCCGAGCGCTTCATCACGCCTGAGCTGAAGACCTTCGAAGATCGCGCGCTGTCGGCGGGGGAACGCGCCCTTAGCCGCGAGAAGTGGCTTTATGAACAACTGCTCGATTTCCTAGCGCCGCACGTCCGAGCGCTGCACGCCCTTGCGCGCGCCATCGCTGAACTCGATGTGTTGGCGGCCAACGCGCGCAATGTCGCTCGCTTAAAGCTTTGCGAGCCGCGCTTCGTCGATACCGACCGCATTCACATCAAGGCGGGTCGACATCTTGTAGTCGAAAGTCAAGTCGATAGCTACATCCCGAACGATTGCGATCTCTCACGCTCGCGACAGTTACTGCTCATTACCGGCCCCAACATGGGTGGTAAATCCACTTACATGCGTCAGGTGGCACAGATCGCTTTGCTCGCGCATACGGGTCTGTTTGTACCTGCGCGCAGTGTTGAGATTGGCCCCCTAGACGCCATCATGACGCGCATTGGCGCGTCTGATGATCTGGCGCAAGGACGCTCGACGTTCATGGTCGAGATGACTGAGGCGGCGACCATCCTGAACACCGCAACCGAGCGCAGCCTCGTACTGATCGACGAGATCGGACGCGGCACATCGACGTTTGATGGCTTGTCGCTGGCCTACGCCATCGCTCGCCATCTCGCCGCAACCACGCGTGCCTATACTCTATTTGCCACGCACTATTTCGAGCTGACGCGCCTTAACGCGGAATTACCCAACCTCGCAAACGTGCATCTCGACGCAGTTGAATCGCGCGACAAAATTGTGTTCTTGCATCGGCTTGAGCCGGGCCCCGCAAACCAAAGCTATGGTTTGCAAGTCGCTGCCCTCGCGGGCGTACCACGCAGCGTCATCAAGCTGGCGCGCAAGCAACTCAGCATGTTGGAGCAATCTGCCGCCCCGAGCACAACAACGCAAGGTGGGTTGTTCGAATCCGCGCCCCCAACGGCGGAACCAACGACCGAGACCCATCCCGTGTTGGATCGACTCCGCGACGCGCAGCCGGACAATCTCACACCGAAGGAAGCACTGGCGTTGCTATATCAACTTAAGTCGGAGCTTGACGAACATGACAACTAGATCGTATCCGCGCATCGCTAAATTTGGCGTCACGTTAATCGCCACTATCGCTGCACTCCTGCTGCCTGGATGCGCGTCACAAGCGCCGTCGTCGCTGAGTCGCGACGCATTTAGCATCGCGGTGATCGGCGACCTGCAGTACAGCGCTGAAGAAGAGCGCTTGTTCCCGTTGCTTCTCCAACGCATAGGCCGCGAACCAGTGAAGTTTGTCGTCCACCTTGGCGACTTTAAGGCGGGTTCAAATTCGCCATGCACCGATGCACTTTTTCTGAAGCGCCGGACCGAATTCAATCAATCTCGCCACCCGTTTATCTACACCACGGGCGACAACGATTGGGTTGATTGTCGAAGACCTACCAATGGCCCGATGGACCCGCTCGAACGCCTGCAAAAGCTGCGTGAGGTGTTTTTCTCTGAGGCAAAGTCGTTGGGACAGACGCGCATCGCGGTTGAGCGCCAATCAGACGTGTTTGCATCCGACCCTGCATTGCGCGCCTATTCAGACAACTTCATGTGGACGCACAACGGCTTCGTGTTCCTTACCCTGAACATTCAGGGAAGCAACGACAACGTCGGTTTTGATGCCGCCAACGATGCGGAGCAGCGCGTTCGTGAGCGCGCGAACATCGCGTGGCTCGAACGCGGCATGGCACGCGCGTCAGCCCCCGAATTCACTGGCCTAGTGCTGTTCATGCAAGCCAATGTCGGTTTCGAGAACAGCGTTGTGGAAGTGACGCGTTCAGCCTACGCACCCTTCTTGCGTCACTTTGATGCGGCGGCACGCCGCTTCGCCAAGCCGATCTTGTTCACGCACGGCGACACACACACGTTTCGTGTCGATCGCCCATTCATCAACCCGCTAAACAAACAGCCGATTGACAACGTGATGCGACTAGAGGGCTATGGCTCAACCCGCACCAACTGGGTACGTGTCACGCTGGACCCTGCGAACCGGAGCGCGCCATTCGCGATTGCAACTGGCGGCTTTAGCGCACCGTCGCCCTAGTGCATAAGTCGTGCCGCGTGACGGCGGCTCGATCTAGTGCTGAACGCCGTGCGCGCCGTGCGGGTGGCCGTGTGAAACCTCTTCAGCTGTGGCTGGACGAACGTCAGCAACGGTGCATTTGAACAGCAACCGCTCTCCTGCGAGCGGGTGATTGCCGTCAACAACCACTTGTCCGTCAGCGATGTCAGTGACGGTGTAGACGATCCAACGATCATCGTTCTCACCGGGTGGCACACCCTCAAACTGCATGCCGACTTCCACGTTCGGCGGAAACACGCTCGCTGGCTCAAGGCGGATCAAGTTCTCATCGTAATCGCCAAACGCATCTTCGGGATCAAGCGAAATCGATAACTCGCCACCCATCGATTTTCCGGCAAGGCCCTCTTCCACCTTGGCGAAGATGCCGTGGTATCCGCCGTGCAAATAGGCGAGTGTGCCGTTGGATTCAATTGGGTTGCCGTCGCTGTCCGCGAGGTCAAAGTTGAGCGTGACAACGGTGTCTTTGGCAATCAGGAGCATGGTGAGTGGCGCGAAGTTAGATAATTGAATGCCACTTGTTCCAAAAAGTGGCGGACAAGGGGCAATCAGCCCCAAATTTTTGCATCTAGTGAAGGCGGCAGACTAAGCCGCAGGCAGCCGCGCTAGTGTCCGTGCAGTTGACGAACAACCTTGAGTACTTCGCGAACGTGTTCGCGCGGGTTGAGATCAGTGAGGATGTGCCGCAATACACCCTTTTTGTCGATGACGAAGGTGCAACGTTGAATCCCGCGTTGTACACCTTGTTCGTTAGCTTGCTCTTTCAACACCTGGTACATGCGGGAGACTTCACACTCGGCGTCGGAAAGAAGCTGCAAGGAAATGCCATGTTTAACACGAAACTCCTCATGCATCAAACAATCATCTCGCGAGACCCCGAAGACGACGGTGTTGCACTCCGCAAATTCATCTTCGTGATCGGAAAACTCGATTGCTTCCTTGGTACAAACGGGGCTACCGTCTTTCGGGTAAAAATACAGCACCACATTCTTTTTTCCGCGAAAGGACGACAAGCGTACAAGCTCCATGCTGGCGTCCGGTAATTCGAATGCTGGTGCTGTTGTGCCGATTTGCAACATGGCTGACCTCGCTAATCCAAGCAATTCAGTAAGCAATCCCCTACGTCACGGCGCTCTGAAAAATCTACTCTCTCGCATGATATCTCGCACTACCTCGCGCATCGCATCACTGCATCGTCAATGCATGCATCAATGATAGTGCAGAGAGAGCAACTGCTTCATACGCATGATTTGTTGCGACAACGGAGACAACGTTACACCAAAAAAAGTTGACCAAATGACGCGAAGCAAAAAAAATTCTGCGCCCGCAATTGTTACTGATGTGCGGCGCGCAATTGACGCGCGTGACGCGCTACTCGGCGGAATTAGTGCGCGCAAGTTTCTGAGTGACTACTGGCAGAAACGGCCGCTCTTGATCCGTGGTGCCTTCCGTGACGCCGGTGGCGCGAGTAATATGCGCGACGAACATTTCGCGCCCCTTAGCGTCCGAGAGATCGAAACCCTAGCAACCTACGACGAAGCAGAGAGTCGGCTATTGGTACGCCAAGAAAGCAAGTGGTCACTAGAGCACGGCCCTTTCAAGCGCAAAGACTTCGCCGCGCTGCGTGCCAGCAATGCAGCATGGACTGTATTGGTGCAGGATACGCAGCATTTTTCGCACGAAGCCCACGCGCTACTCGCAAAATTTTCGTTTCTGCCCTTCGCGCGCATTGACGACTTGATGGTCAGCCTCGCTGGACGCGGCGGCGGTGTTGGTCCGCACGTTGATTCCTACGACGTTTTCCTACTTCAAGGTAGTGGCCGGCGATGCTGGAAGATTTGCCACCAGCACGACGACACAACGCGGGATGACATTCCGCTCAATATGTTGAAACACTTCCGCGCCGACGAGGAGTGGGTGCTGGAGCCGGGAGATATGCTTTATCTGCCGCCGGGTTTGGCGCACCATGGCATCGCCGAATCGGACGACTGCGTGACTTGGTCGATTGGCTTTCGCGCGCCCTCGCATCAAGAACTCATCGAAACCTACCTTGATCTGCTGCGCGATCAAGCTCAGGTGAGCACGCGTTACACTGACCCAGGGAGGCGTGTCACGAGGACGCCGGGCTTTGTTGAGCCAGAGATCACTAGCGATTGGCAACGCGCTTGGCATCTGTTCGCTGCACAAGCATCGA
>JAJTHU010000036.1 GCA_021300055.1 Nitrosomonadaceae bacterium
ACATTCTTGATCGCGCGAATCTTCTTGTTCTCTTCGATGTCCAAGCTGGTACTCATGACGACTCTCCCGGGTGCGTCGATTGACCGGATGTCCCGGCGGATTGCTGCTTCTTGAGTTCCTTGACGGTGTCAGCCAACGCATCGAGATGACGAATCTGCGCCGCATTCTTCAGCCACTCTGCATGCGGCATCAACGGAAATCCCGCGCTGTACATGCCTGGCGCGGTAACCGACTTGGTGACAAACGCGTTAGCCGACAGCACCGCGTCATCGCATATGCTGAGATGCCCAGTGATCGACACCGCGCCACCAATCATGACGCGTGATCCGATGTGGGTGGAACCGGCGATACCGGTGCAACCTGAGACGATGCTGTGATCGCCGATGCTGCAGTTGTGCCCCACCTGCACTTGGTTATCGATCTTCACTCCGTGACCAATGACGGTATCCTCAATCGCGCCGCAGTCGATGGTGGTGTTCGCACCGATTTCGCAGTCATCACCAATGCGCACACATCCTGTTTGCGGAATCTTCACCCACTGGCCGTTGTCTTGCGCAAAGCCGAAGCCATCTGCGCCGATGACCACGCCCGCGTGAAGTAGTCCGCGTGCGCCAACCTTGCAGCCGTGGTACACCACGACGCGTGCAACCAGAACAGAGTCCGCACCGATAGACGCATCGTCACCGATAACGCAGCCGGGGCCAATCACCGCGCCCGCTGCAATTTGTACGCGCTCGCCAATGACGCAGTGCGCAGACACCGTGGCTTGTGGCGAGACGGTCGCGCTCGCTGCGATGACTGCAGAGGGATGACTGCCCGGCGCGTGTGCCTTAGGAGGTGAGAACAACTGCGCCACGCGCGCGTAGTAGGCATATGGGTTCGCGGTGACGATGCGTGGCTTGTCGGTCGCGTCGCGTTCACGCATGCCCACGATGACCGCGCCCGCAGCGGTTGCGTCGAGCGCACGGCGGTACTTAGGATTAGCGAGAAAAGCGATCTGCGCCGCGCCAGCACGTTCAAGCGTGCCAACGCCTGTCAGCGGCGCAGCGAGCTCGCCGATGGCCTCGCCGCCAAATTGTTGGACCAAATCGCGCAGGAACATGTCGATATTTTCGCACGCGCGGGGTGCGCTGTAGACCCTCGGTAGGCGGGCGGGCAGCCGACCGCGGGCACTAGGATGCGGGGCATCGCCCCGCGAGGCTTAAGGCCAAAAAACAAAACTGCTCGATTTACGGGCAGTTTGGGGCATTTTTGGCTGGACAGGCGCGCCGTTGCTAGGGTTTACTGAGTAGCCGATGCGCCGAACAAGCCGTGGGTCGGCCCCGCAAGGCACATACGCCGGTTATTTTGTCGGCGTCGACGCGCTCAACGCCTTGATGACCTTATCAGTGATGTCGATTCGCTGGCTCGCGAACACCGCCTCTTGGACGATCAGGTCGAATTTCTCCTTCTCGGCGATCTCGCTGATGATCTTGTTGGCACGCTCTTGGAGAGACACGAGCTCTTCATTGCTGCGCAGTGTTTGATCCTCGCGCAGTTCGCGCTGCAGGCGCTTGAAGTCCCGCGTGACTTGCGCAAGCTGACGCTCACGCGCAGAGCGCTCCGCTTCGGGCAGCGTCACAGACTCTTTCTGTAGCGTCGTTTCAAGCTCACGACCTTGCTTCTCGAGCTTCTCAAGCTCGGCCTCACGCGCCGCAAATTCGCGCTTGAGTTTGGCTTGCGCGCGCTTGGCGGCTTCGGACTCGCGCAAGATACGTTCGCGGTCAACAAAGCCAATTTTGATTTCGGCCGGGCGCGGCTGCGCACCTGCAACGAGGCTCAGGCAGACTGCGCTGATGACTAAGACCGAGCGGAACACAGACCTTGAAGCGAGCGGGAGCATCAGACCAGACAGAGCGGTAAACGACCCATTAAAGCACTTTTAGAACGCTTTGCCGAGCAAGAATTGGAAGCGTTCGATGCGGTCGCCAGGTTTGACGCCGAGTGGCTTGGCCAAGCTGAACTTGAGCGGGCCGACCGGCGAGAACCAGCTCACCGAGATACCGGTGGAGTAACGCAGGTCGCCCAGCAGCAAGCGCTGGTCAGCACTCCACACGTAGCCGAAATCGACAAATCCCGAAAGTCGCACGGATTTCTCGGCTTTGACACCCGGCATCGGGAACAGCACCTCTAAGTTACCCACCAAGCGCTTATTGCCGCCCACGTACTCGCCGTTAATGTCGCGCGGACCGATCGTGCCGGATTCGTAGCCGCGGATGGAATCAACACCACCTGCGTAGAAATTTTTGAAGAACGGCAATTCCTTGCCACCATACCCGTTGGCCGCGCCGAATTCAGCCGACAACGACGCCGTGATGGGACCCCAGATGGGTCGGAGGTATTGCGCCTTGGACTGGAAGCGGTAGTACTTAAGGTCTCCGCCGGGCAGGCCGCCCTCCAAGCCGAATTCGAACAGGAAGGCGCGCTTTGGGAAGAAGATGCTGTCACGGGTGTCACGCGCATAA
>JAJTHU010000182.1 GCA_021300055.1 Nitrosomonadaceae bacterium
CGCAAACTACGCGCCACCGCATCACGGGCATTCTTACCGACGAGCACACCCAATTTTTGATGCTCGATACGCCCGGCTTTCAACGCACCCACCAGAACGCACTGAACCGCGTCTTGAACCGCACCGTTTCCAATACTGCGCAGGATGCTGACGTGGTCGTGTTTTGCGTGGAAGCGTTACGTTACGAGGAAGCAGACGCCGCCGTGTTGGCCGCGTTACCTAAAGCCTCGCGAGTCGTTTTGGCGATCACCAAGGCTGATCGCGTCAAGGAAAAGGGGCGCCTGCTCGACTTCCTGAAGCAGATGCAGGATGTGCACGACTTCGCGGCCATGGTGCCCGTGACGGTCAAGAATGCGGCGACGCTCAACGCCCTGAAGAAGGCAATTCGTCTGGGATTGCCTGCGCAGCCGCCGGTGTTCGAGGCCGAAGAGTTCACCGACAAGTCCGAACGCTTTATGGCCGCTGAGTTTGTGCGCGAGAAAGTGTTCCGCCAACTCGGCGAAGAGTTGCCGTACAGCGTCAATGTCGTGATTGAGAAGTTCGAACTCGACGGCGCATTGCGGCGTATCCTAGCCACTATCATCGTCGAGAAGCAAAGCCAGAAAGCCATTATCATCGGCGAGAAGGGCGAGCGCCTCAAACGCATCGGTACGGATGCGCGCAAAGAGATGGAAGCGACTTTTGGCGGCAAGGTGTACCTAGAGCTTTGGGTGCGCGTCAAGAAAGGCTGGGCTGACGACGAAGCGTTAGTCCGGCAGTACGGCTACTCAAACTAGCTCCGGGCGGTGTGATGCGCGCTTCAACCGCGATTGCGAGCGACGCTTTCGTCTTGCACAGCTATCCGTACAAAGAAACGAGCCTCATCATCGAGACGTTCACGCGTTCGCATGGACGTGTTGCGATGGTCGCAAAGGGCGCCAAACGCGGCGGCGGCAGCAAGTATGCGCTGGGCGCGTTTCAGCCGATTTCGGTCGAGTGGTTTGGTCGTGCGGACATGAAAACCCTGCGCGCCGCAGATCACCAGCGCATCTATCCACAATTGCGCGGCGCGGCGCTCATGGCCGGTTTCTACTTGAATGAGCTGATCCTGAAGCTCGTGCCTAAGGACGATCCGCACGAGGCGCTGTTCGAGGCATATGCCACGGCCGTTGAGCGATTGGCGCAATTGACGCCGATGGTCGCGCGCGAACTCGAATCGACGCTACGCGGATTCGAACTCACGTTACTCGAAGAGTTGGGCTACGGCCTGACGCTTACCCACGAGGCAGATTCCGATACGGCGATCGACCCCAAGGCCACCTATCACTACGCAGTCGAGCGGGGACCAGTGCGTATCGATGATGCAACCGCGCAGCGCGCCGGAGAGTTGGGGGCGCTTGCCGGACGAACTCTATTGGCCTTGGCGCAGCGCGAACTCAGCGACGCGACGGTGTTGGTCCAAGCAAAGCTACTCATGCGCCGTGTCATTAGCCACCACCTCGGCGAGAAGTCCTTGCACACGCGGTTGCTGGTGCGGGAGCTCAAGTAAGCCGGCGCCGACGCTTCGTGCTTCAACGCTCGAAGTGTCTGTCTCGCACTCCCACGGCAGCATCCCACTAAAATGTCGAGATGACCAAGCTTAGCGTTAACCTCAATAAGATCGCCCTCGTGCGGAACACCCGGCATCTGGGTATTCCCAGCGTGCCGCGCTTTGCCGAGATCGCGCTCGACGCCGGGGCGGCCGGCATTACGGTACATCCTCGACCAGATGGACGCCATATTCGTGCCGAAGATGTTGGCGCGCTCGCGACCTTGCTGCGCCGTTATCCAGACCGCGAATTCAACATTGAGGGCAATCCGTTCCACAACCTCATGGCGTTCGTGCGTGATGTCCGTCCGCATCAATGCACGTTGGTGCCTGATTCGGAGGGGCAGTCGACCTCTGATCACGGCTGGAACCTCGCGACTGATTTGGAGCGCTTGCGGCCCATCCTTGCTGAGTTGCAGTCATTGCAGGTGCGCTCGAGTCTTTTCGTTGATGCCGGAACAGCACCCGAGTTACTCGCCATGGCGCGCGTAGCGGGGGCGGATCGTGTAGAGCTTTACACCGAGCCCTATGCGGCGGCCTTTGGCACCGCACACTCAGATGCTGTATTGGCACGCTACGTCGACACTGCAGAGGCCGCGCTCGACTGTGGTTTGGGTGTTAACGCGGGCCACGATCTGAACTTGCAAAACTTGTCGGCTTTTGTCGCGGCGATTCCAGCTTTACTTGAGGTTTCGATTGGTCATGCGCTTGTTGGTGACGCGCTTGAGTTTGGTATGGCCGCCACCGTGCGCAAGTACATTGAGGCGATTTCGCGTGGCCAGGCCATGCGAAGCGCCATGGCAGAAGAGGCCGCGGCGCGTCGATGATCTTCGGAATCGGAACGGACATTGTTGGCGTTGCACGGATTGAGTCTGCGCTTGAGTCGCACGGCGAGCGCTTTGCGGCGCGCATCCTCACGGAATCAGAGAGGAAGGAGTTCACGCACGACGCACACCCCAGCCGCTTGTTGGCCAAACGATTCGCCGTGAAGGAGGCATTTTCCAAAGCGTTCGGTACCGGCATTGGTGCGCAGATCGGTTGGCACGATGTTGAAGTAAAGC
>JAJTHU010000148.1 GCA_021300055.1 Nitrosomonadaceae bacterium
CTCACTCGTCTCTAGACGGGGCCGACCACGCGGGCGCGCTTCTCGCCGTTCCCCCAACTTCCTCTCAATCTGCGCGTGGAATCGGTTACTACCAACAGGCTGATTCTGGTTAAGTGCTAGTCTGATGTCGTCAATCGCATCTGCATCTAGTTCGGCCCGAAACAAGGCGCGGTAGGCCGCTTGCCGCGCCTTATCGCTCGCAGCCATGGCTGTGTAGACCGGATGATGCGAAAGGCGAGTGTCGGGTTGTCCGAGCGCATTGTGGCGGTAGCTACTCCAACGGTAGTGAGCAGGATCGTCAACCATCGCCGCACGCACGGGGTTCAGCTCAATATAGCGCTGGCACGTCAGCAGGTAGCTTTCGGCGTGCACCACGGAGGACTTGTAGCGGCTATCCCAAAGGGTGCCCGTGCGGCCGTAGGTTCGATTGATGTATTGAACATACCGGCGTCCGATGGACATGACAAAGCGCGGAACCAGATCAGCCTTCTTGGGTGTCTGACCTGCCCCCCGCCAGCCGTACCATTTGAAACTAGAGAAGTCCGCCATTTCTTGGAGAATGTCGGACATGAAGAAGAGCAAATACAGCGAAGAGCAAATCATCGGCTACCTGAAGCAAGTCGAGGCGGGTGTCCCGTTGAAGGACATGTGCCGCAAGGTCGGCATCTCGGAAGCCACGTTCTATAACTGGCGTGCGAAGTTTGGCGGCATGGAAGTAACCGAAGCCAAGCGGCTGAAGGAGCTCGAAGGTGAGAACGCTAAGCTCAAGAAGTTGCTCGCTGAGGCGCACCTCGATATCCACGCGTTGAAGACGGTGTTCGGCACAAAGCGCTAGCCCCACCGGCTAAACGTGCAGCGATTACGGCAATGATCGGCGAGATCGGTCTTTCTGAACGTCGCGCGTGCGCACTGGTGGGGCTCTCCCGCGATGCTTACCGTCATCCACCCATCGTGGATGAACACACACGGCAACTCAGGGCCAAGATCATTGATGTCGCCCACACGCGCCGCCGCTTCGGCTACCGACGCGTTCACGACATGGTCAAGCCAGTGTTTCCCGGCGTGAACCACAAGAAGATCTACCGTCTATACACAGAGGCTGGGCTGACGGTGCGTAAGCGCAAGAAGGCCAAACGGCCGCTTGGTGAGCGGCAGCCGTTAAGAGTTGCGCAGGCTGTGAACGACGTATGGAGCATGGACTTTGTATCGGACAGTCTGGTCAACGGACGGCGGCTGAAATGTCTAACCGTGGCGGATGATTTCAGCCGTGAGTCGGTGGACATTGCGGTCGATTTTGGTATTGGTGGTGCCTATGTGGTGCGCGATGCTTGAACAGGCATCGACGTTCAAGGGCTATCCAACCGCGGTTCGCACCGACAATGGGCCTGAATTCACCAGCCGCGCATTTATTGGCTGGTGTCAGGCGCGTGGAATCGAACACCTACTCATTGAACCAGGCAAGCCCACCCAGAACGGTTACATCGAGAGTTTCAACGGCAAATTTCGCGACGAGTGTTTGAATGAGCATTGGTTCGAGACCTTGGCGCAAGCGCGAACCACGATCGCGGCATGGCGGATCGATTACAACGAGGTAAGGCCGCACAGCAGTTGCGGTCGCATGCCGCCAGCGCAATATGCCGCGCTTCACCGAGCACCACAGCAAGACCAATGCGCCAAAACCGAAAGATTCAGTTAACCTCGCAACACCGGACTTTTCTAATCAACCTTGGTACGGCTACAGGGGGCAGGTCACTGATTCACCACGTTGACCTAGGCAGTCGCGCACAAGCCATTGCGCTGATCACGGACTACATTGAGCAGTTTTACAATCGCAGGCGTATGCATGAATCGCTCGGCTATCGCATCCCCGAGCAGTTCGAGAAGCAGTACCGTGGTGCTTAACTAAGCTGTCCACCGGACTTGGACTGCCCCAACTTCACATTGAGAGAGACTAAAGAACGCATCGCTTACTTTTGTAGTTTCACTTGGCGCATACAACC
Organism: Nitrosomonadaceae bacterium; assembly: GCA_021300055.1. Lineage (GTDB taxonomy): Bacteria > Pseudomonadota > Gammaproteobacteria > Burkholderiales > Usitatibacteraceae > UKL13-2. The sequence continues at coordinate 2,001 of JAJTHU010000148.1, forward strand.
TTGCTCCCGGATATTGAAATCGATGTGTGCACTACACTCAATCACAACAGGCCGCAGTATTTTCTCTGAGGTGCTTGAGAACATCTTGCTCTCGTCAAGCTTGCAATAAAGGGGGACGGGGTCCGCCGTCTGCACTGCCTTCGCACCCTGTGCTGGGATGTCTCCAATCGTGTAAGGTTCTACTACACAATGCTTCGACGACAAGGAAGCTAGATCTTTTTTGGGCTCTTTTGTCCACGCTTCTGCTCGTGATTTCTGATCCCCACCAATCATACGCAGCGACTGAAAACCAAACCGCAACGCCTCTGATTCTGATCGCGACCCTTTGGAATCTGTCGAGTCGGGCGTAAACGATCCGTCCTGCACCCGAATGCTTTTTGGAAGCGTGGCGACAATGCACGCTCGAACCGCTGCGTGCCTACACCCCTGGTCGACCAACTCAATTGAGTCAGCCATTTTTTCCTGTACCGCAGGTTTGTCTGACGCATGCGTAGCGGCAACATAGACCAGCAGGATTGAATACCCAACAAAAGCTGAAGCAAACTTAATCATTGCCAATATGTCCCGCTCATCCTACATACAATTCAAAAAATGCAGCGTTTTTGATTCTGCATCCTTCAGAAATCAAAGTTAACTTATCTGCCTAAATGACTTCATTGGCTAGACTGGATAAACATCGTCGTATCTCGATCCGCGATCCGCGAATACGTCTTGCCCACAAATTCGTTCAACGCCGCCGTATTTACACCACGCTGACTTAAGCTTGCCAAAATGGCATCGTCTGCCCTTGCATTCGGCATGCATATCGCATTCTGCCAACAGAGCTGTTCAGTCAGTGCGCTGCCTGCACTACAGTTTTCTCCAAGGTTACAAAGCAACATCGTTGATACGATTTCCCGCCATGCAACGGGACTAACCTGCGCGCCATATGCGGCCTCTAAGTTCGAATAATCTAACTTCGACAAAAAAAGACTCGTAGCTAGACCTAACATAGGCTCTGAAAATACTTTGCTTAAGGCTAATTTGACCTGTGGATCCGCGGGCGATGGCGACCCCATAAGTAAGGTTCTGATTTGGAGGCTGATTTCCCTCTGCTCTCTCCCCGCAGAACCTTCAAGAACGCGATCTCTCTCCTCCTGCTCGATCGCCCTCCCCTCATACAATTCGCCGCATAGTTTTAACGACCGTTGGTAGGCTGCAATGCGTTCAGTCCTTTGAGCCGTTCCAAAATGAAACGACCCGGCTGGATAACGATCAATCACCGTTCGGGAGAATTGGTTGTCAATTAGCTTAACTCCAGGCTCGCCTAGGACAAACGCCCTACAACTAAGAGGTATGCGCATTAATGCATAGTCAATCTGCGATATTGACGACGAACGCAACAATTCTCTGACGTTTTTGCCAAAAAAACTCTGCGTAATGATAGCTTCGGGACTTTGCTTAGCGCTTTTGTGAGCTGATTCGACCTGTCTACTTATTGACCCATTTGATGCCATGTCCTGCTTAGGCCCAGCAGAATCTACGGTTTCTGCACTACGAAAAACGTAACTGGTAACTAGTATCCCGCCTCCCAGCACCAGGACACAAATGCAATAGAAAAAAGTCTGCTTTTGCCTAGACCACGAGCGAATGCCTGACGGTTGTTCACGGGGGGTACGATCCATTCAAATCCTCTC
>JAJTHU010000212.1 GCA_021300055.1 Nitrosomonadaceae bacterium
CAGCGAACACAACGATCTCGTCGAAAACTTTGCTTGCTACATCGGTACCGGCGCACCACGCTTTTACTTGCCGCTCGACCAGCAACTTCCAAATCCAGCGTTTGGACAATGCGTGATTACCACGCGCGATGCAGCGAAGCGCGAATTAATGCGTAGCAAATTGATCGATTTGTTCGACAGCGGCTTACCTGAGGTCCGTGGTCGCATCTCGCGCCTCGAAAACGGCCCACCCGTCGGCTTCCCGATTCAATACCGCATCTCCGGCGAAGACCCAGAGAAGCTGCGCGCGTACGCGACGCAGATCGCCGCGATACTGCGCGCCAACAAAGGCCTTGCGAACATCCAGACCGACTGGTTTGAAAAATCCAAGGTAATACGCGTCGATATCGACCAAGACAAAGCGCGTCTGCTTGGCATTAGTTCGGCGGAGCTCTCTGGTTTCATCAATGGCTCGCTAAATGGCGCACAAGTGACCTTCCTGCGCGAGCGCGATAAGCAAATCGAAATCCTGCTGCGCGGCCCGGCTGAAGAGCGCGCCAAGGTTTCTCTGCTCGATAGCTTGGCAGTACCAATCCACAACGGCCGCGCGGTTCCGCTGAGCCAGATCGCGAAGATTCGCTACGAGTTCGAGGATCCGGTGATTTGGCGTCGTGACCGGCTACCAACCATTACCGTCAAGGCAGACATCTACGAGCGCGGCCTGCAGCCCGCTACGGTCGTGGCGCAGTTAGCCCCTGAAATGACAAAGCTCGAAGGCACGCTGGAGCCTGGCTATCTGCTCGCCACCGGTGGTGCGGTGGAAGAGAGCGCGAAAGGTGAAGCCTCGATTCAAGCGGGCATGCCGCTGTTCCTGTTCGTCGTGTTCACCACGTTGATGATTCAACTCAAGAGCTTCCAGCGCGTGATACTGGTGGTCCTCACTGCACCGCTCGGGTTAATCGGCGTCGCGCTCTTCCTGATTGTGTTGAACAAGCCTTTCGGCTTTGTGGCGATGCTGGGCACGATTGCACTATTCGGGATGATCATGCGCAATTCAGTGATCTTGATCGACCAGATCGAACAGGATATCGCAGCCGGTCATGACCGATTCCATGCGGTGATTGACGCGACCGTTCGCCGCTTGCGACCGATCGCCCTCACCGCCATGGCTGCAGTGCTGGCGATGATTCCGCTGGTGCGCTCAGCCTTCTTTGGGCCAATGGCTGTTGCCATCATGGGTGGATTGTTGGTGGCAACGCTGCTAACGCTGTTCTTCTTGCCGGCGCTGTATGCGGCGTGGTTTCGCATCACTCCCGGAGAGGGGACCCCGGGCGCTGCCACAAGAACGGCTTAGAAGGCATCACCGGGTTGGCTAGAATGTGCGCATGAGCCTCCACCGCGCACTACTTCATGCTTCGCTAATCATCTCGCTTTGCCTCAGCCTTGCAGTGGCGCCACCAAGCGTCGCGCAATCCGCTAGCGCCACACAGAACACACAATCGTCGCGACCAAAAATAGCCCTCGTGCTTTCTGGCGGTGGCGCGCGTGGCGCGGCACACGTTGGCGTCATCAAGGTGCTTGAAGAAATGCGCGTGCCCATCGACTTAATCGTCGGCACAAGTATGGGTGCGCTGATCGGCGCTTCCTATGCATCCGGCACATCAGTGGCGGAGCTGGAGCAGCGCCTCAGTAAAGCGGAATGGAACGAAATCCTCAAAGACGCCAGCCCTCGCGAGGACCGCAGTTTCTTGCGCAAAGAAGAAGACCAAGCCAAGCTGCTAAAGCTGGAACTTGGGGTGAAAGACGGCACAGTGCGCTTGCCGCCGGGTGCCATCTCCGGGCAGCGCCTAGATAGTCTGTTCCGAGACATTACGCGGCACTCGCCACCAATCATCGATTTCGACAAGCTGCCGATTCCGTTTCGCGCAGTCGCCACAGACGCCGAGACTGGCAAGATGGTGGTGTTTCGCGATGGCCGTCTGACGGACGCGATGCGCGCGTCGATGGCAGTGCCTGGTGCGGTCGCGCCCTTTGAGATCAACAACCAACTCTTCCTAGATGGCGGGCTGATTCGCAACCTCCCCGTGGATGTGGCTCGCGCACTTGGGGCTGATGTGGTGATCGCGGTCAACATTGGCTCAGGCCTTTTGGGCCGCCGCGAACTACAGTCGATCTTGGGTGTGTCGCTGCAGATGATCAACATTCTCACCGAGCAGAATGTGCGCGAGTCGCTGCTGTCGCTGAAGTCGAGCGATGTGCTCATTGCACCTGACATGGGCACTATCGGCTCCGGCGACTTTGAGCGCGTAGCGGAAGCCATTCGCATCGGCGAAGCACGGGCACGGGCACTTGCGCACCAGCTCACTGCACTACAACTGCCCCCGATCGATTGGCAACAACGCCAGCTCGCATTGCGCGCGCAAGCAAGCGGAGGCGTGCCGATCGGCGCTGTCATTGCGCGTGTTGAGATCGACGGGCTCGAACGCGCTAGCGTCGATGAGGTGCGCCGGACGCTCGACATCAAACCGGGCAGTCGCGCCGACCCTAAGGTCATTGATGCCGGTGTGAGTCGCGTTTTTGGCACGGGCTACTTCGAGCGCGTGAACTACTCGCTGCTCAGCGAAGGCGACCTCACCGTCTTGCGCGTAAACGCGCACGAGAAACCGTGGGGCCCCAATTACTTGCGCTTCGGCCTGTCGATGGCAGCTGACAGCATCGGTGAGGGCCGCTTCAATCTGCTGGTGCGTTCGCAAATGACGCAGGTGAACGCCGCTGGTGCGGAGTGGCGCAATGACCTGCAGATCGGCCGCGATCGACGCTTGGCCACGCGCTTCTTGCAGCCCTTTTGGGCAGGTAGTTTTGTCAACAGCTCCGTCGGCGCTGAGCTTGGACGACGCCCATTCGACATTTTTGTTGACGGCAATCGCCTCGCCCAGTACGACGTGCGAAACAAAGTGGGCTCGCTCGATTTAGGCGCTGATATGGGCCGCAACGCCATCGCGCGCATCGGCATGTACCGAGGCGATGCCACCGCCACCATGGCAATTGGATTTACCGATACACCCAGCTACAAAGTCCGGCAGGGTGGCATGCGTTTTCGCGCGGTCTACGACAGCATGGACGACATCAACTTTCCACGTCAGGGGCGCACCTTTAGCGTTGACTACACCGCGAGCTTGAAGCCGTTTGGCGCCGATGACGTTTACCGAAAGACTGAAGTGAATTTTGTCGAGAACTTCTCCGTCGGGCGACACACGCTCTCGCTAGCCGGACGCTATGGTGATAGCAAGGGCGGCGAGCTGCCTGTCTTCGACCAGTTCTCCATGGGCGGTTTCCTCCAGCTCTCCGGCTACCGTCCAGGGGAGTTGCTCTCCGAGCGCGTGGTGTTTGCCCGCAGCACCTACCTTTACAAGCTTCCCTTCGGGCAATCGCCGCTTGGCAGCCGATTGTTCGCGGGTGCTTCTGCTGAGTGGGGGCGGCTCAACAACGTTCTCGAGCC
>JAJTHU010000019.1 GCA_021300055.1 Nitrosomonadaceae bacterium
CAAACGCCCGAAGAAGCGGAGGAGGCGATTGCCAAAGCGTCGATCGCCGTGGTGCCGCTCGGCATCCCGTTGCTTGCAGGCCCGGGCGCGATGTCGACCATGGTGATTTACGTCTCCGAGAGCCGCACCCTCGTGCACTTGGGGGCGGTGCTCATTATTGCGTTGCTGGTCGCACTCATCGTTTGGCTGGCGCTGAAGATTGCCTCACGCGTCGGGCGTTACATGAGCGTGACGACGGTGAATGTTGCGACGCGCATCATGGGGCTCTTACTCGCTGCACTCGCCGTCGAAATCTTCGCGGGCGGCATTGTCGAACTCATTCCCGCACTCGGCAAACCGGACGTGTTTCGCTACGGGCCGTGATCTGCCGGTGACGGTAGAGTGAATATGCTAAACCCCAGTATCGACGGGTGTTTCCAGCCAAATACCTGAAAACACCCGCCAGTAATGGGGTTTTGTTTTGCGCGAGGGCCTGGCGCTATCTTCCGAACAACCCACGCAATTTGTTCACTGCATCCGTCGCCTGCTTGGCAGCCTCGGCAGGTGATTTACCGGCCGGTGCGGGAGGGTTGGCGGCTGGCGCGCTTGCCGGCGCAGGTGGGGGCGTGCTCGCCGCGCTCTGTGTTGTCGCAGGGGCAGCTGGAGTGTTTGGCGCGGTCGCCGCGCTGCTCGGTGTCGCGGCGGCAGCTGGAGGGGCCGTCGTCGCGGGCGCACTGGCCTGTTGTGTAGCTGCCTCGGCATCTTTGCTCGCTTGGCGCTGATCCGCTTCGACGCGTGCCTCGGATTCTTTGTACGCCGCCGCATTGGCCTCAATCGTTGTTCTTGACTCGGCCACTGGCGGCAGCGACGTCAACATCGCTTTAAGCTTGTTGGTGTCCACCATCGACTTCAGCACGCTCAGTTGCGCATCGTCAGGGTCGCCCTCGATGCGCATGGTCACGCGCAACACCTTCGCTGTACTTTGGTTGGCTTTGGCGTTGCCGCCGACGACGAGGGTGGTGCGATTGGCGGGCATGACGTCCGCGTTTACGTTGAGCCGGATTGAAAAGTACTTGGGATCAGCAGAGCGGCGCAGCTTCGTCGCGCGGTCAAACAGCGCGCTGCGCTGCGCCTGGACGGATTGCATGTGCGCGCGGTCGATCGCCTCAATCTCTCGCCAAAATGCGTTGTACTCATCGAGCTTTGTTTTGGCGAGTTCTTTGTTGCCTGCACGCTCCGCTTGACGGCTTTCAGCGCGGGCTGCGCTAGCTTTGCTGCGGAGCTCATCAGCTTTGGCTTGCGACTCTGGCGGCAGCTTCGCGAGTGCGCGTGCCTCGGCATCGAGCGTACGCGCCTCAATGCGGGCCGTACGTTGCAGTTCGATAGGCGGCGATAGCGTCGCCCGCACGTTCACGCCGTAATTGATTGGGCTGTCCTTGAAATCCGTGCAGATCGTCTTCGGCACGCGGCTCCAGGTGTCGTAGCGCATCGCCCAGCCCGCGGGCGGCGGATTGAACGCTGCAAGCATGGCGCCGACCGCGCGTTCGCCAAACTCCGCTTCAGCCGGTGTCGGCGCTCGCTCGCGTTTGCCGCAATCCCAATCGGCGTGCGCCGACGGCGCGACGCCGAAGAGCAGTAACCCAGCAACCATGAGCAAGGCAAGCCACTCGAGCACGCGAGCGTGGCCCACCTTCGCTTGTGGCATAACGTGACGAGCTAACGAGCTTGGCGTGCGCAGCATGGGTCCTCCGAGGCGTGGAACAACACGTGCCATGTTATGCGCAATGCGCGGCGCGCGCATCGGGTCGGGCATACCCTATTGAAGGGAGGCGTCGGAGGTATTGGAGACGAATCCCCTGCGTGGCGCGGCGTCAGGCTGTGTGAAGGCGGCGTTGGTTTTGGGGAAGCGCAGCCAGAATCGAGCGCCTTGGCCGACCTGGCTGTCCACGCCGACCATGCCACCGTGCCGATCCATGATCTTCTTGACGATGGCAAGCCCCATGCCGGAGCCCTCAAAATCGCGCTCGCTATGCATTCGTCGGAACGGCGTAAACAAGCCCCACGCTCGCGCACTGTCAAATCCGGCACCGTTATCGGTAATGACGATCTCAAGCCATTCATTGTCATTGCGGCCAAAGCTGATGCTCACCAGTGGCGATGCCGCCTTGCTCGAGTACTTGGCGGCATTGCCGAGCAGGTTCTCGAATACGTTGCGCGCCAAGCCAAGGTCGACGTGGGCGCGCATGCCCGGCTGAATCTGCCACGTGGTGTGGGTGTAGGCTGTATCGCGGGCAATGCCATCGCTAACTTCTTTACAGAGTTGCGAGAGATCAATCTCCCGCAAGGTGAGCGGCGCTTTGGACACGCTCGCCAAGGAAAGCAGATCCTGAATCATCTGCTGCATGCGCAACGCGCCTTGGTGGATGTGTGCAACGTAATCGAGCGAAAGCGGCTTGGCTTCCTTCAACTGCCGTTGCAGTAGGTTTGCAAAACCTTCGATGGCGCGCAGCGGTGACCGCAAGTCGTGCGACACCATGTACGAAAACGCTTCAAGCTCTTGATTGGCGGCGGCGAGTTCGCTTGTGCGCTTGCTCACTTGGGATTCGAGCAGCGCATTGAGGTTCTTGAGCGTCGTGCGCGCTTGAATCTCAACGGTGCGGTCCGAGATTGTCACCAGCGCGCCGGTGCCGCCGAGGTTACGCATACTCAATGGCAGTGCGTTAACGCTAATCCAAGTGGTGTGCCCGTCAGGGTGGCGCACCTGCAACAGGGTGGGGGGATGAGGTTTTCCTGTCGCCATCGCGCGCGACGACGGGAAGTCGGTCTGCGCGAGGGGTTGCCCACGATCATCGAGGATTTCCCATCCCGGGTCGAGGCTTAACTTGCCGCGCAACCTGTCCTCCGTCGCGCCGAGCAGTTTCTCGGCGGAGTTTCTCAGCGGCTGCGCGGGTTCGCTACGGGTTCACGCGAGCGAAGTCGCGGGGCAGCGGTGGAGCCCAGCGACCTCGTCGGGGGCC
>JAJTHU010000158.1 GCA_021300055.1 Nitrosomonadaceae bacterium
CCAACGTGAGATCGCGCGCATCACTAGGATAGACCGGAAGACCATACGTACGCTTCAGCGCCGTTTTGCGGCCAATGCGGCAAATTCCCCCGGGGTGGCCACCGGTTCGCCGACGCAAATTCCTCCACCCCAGCCACCGGCGCCAACCCAGTTGTTTTTGTATGCCCCGATGCGTAAGCGCTAGACTTGAGCCATGAGCGACCTATTCGGTTCAGACACAGCGCAACCAACACACGCGGACCTTTCCCATTCGGTGCCGTTGGCGGAAAGACTGCGACCCACGCAACTCGCGGAGGTGATCGGCCAAGCGCACCTAACCGATACCGGCATGCCGCTGCGCATTGCGTTTGAATCTGGTCAACCGCACTCGATGATTCTGTGGGGACCGCCAGGGGTCGGCAAAACAACGATCGCGCGGCTAATGGCATCTGCATTCCATGCAGACTTCATCGCTCTCTCTGCCGTTCTCTCTGGTGTTAAGGAAATCCGCGAAGCCATTGAGCGAGCGGAGGTAAACAGACGCAACCTCGGGCGTCGAACGATCCTATTTGTCGACGAAGTTCATCGGTTCAACAAGAGTCAGCAAGATGCATTTCTGCCGCACGTTGAGTCGGGATTGGTGACATTCGTTGGCGCCACCACAGAAAACCCGTCGTTCGAGTTGAACAATGCGCTGCTGTCTCGCGCAGCAGTCTATGTGCTGAAGGCGCTCGATACTAACGCACTGCAGACGCTCGCCCAGCGCGCCACGACGATCGCGTTGCCGGACATCGATGTGCAGAATGAGGCAAACGATGCGATCGTGGGCATGGCGGATGGTGATGGGCGGCGTTTGCTCAACTTGATCGAGCAACTGGCGACTGCGGTGAATACGAGTAGGCCTGCGCGCGTCGATGCCGAATTTGTTGCACAGGTACTGGCTCGATCAGCGCGTCGCTTCGATAAAGGTGGCGATCATTTTTATGACCAGATCTCCGCGCTGCATAAAAGCGTTCGCGGGTCCGATCCTGATGCCGCGCTTTACTGGTTCTGTCGCATGCTAGATGGCGGTGCAGATCCGCGCTATCTGGCGCGGCGCGTCATCCGTATGGCCTCCGAAGACATCGGCTTGGCCGATCCGCGTGGGCTCGAGATCGCACTCAATGCGGTTAACGTCTACGAGCGGTTGGGTAGTCCTGAAGGCGAACTCGCGCTCGCCGAAGCCGTGGTTTACCTCTCTGTCGCGGCGAAATCCAATGCGGTATACCGCGCATACAACGCAGCGCGTGCCTTCATTGCTGGCGATGCCTCACGTCCGGTGCCGATGCATCTACGCAATGCCCCAACTAAGCTCATGAAGAACCTTGGCATGGGCGAGAACTATCGGTATGCGCACGACGAATCTGACGCGTATGCCGCAGGTGAATCGTATCTGCCTGATGGCATGCAACGCCCGAATTGGTACCAGCCAACGGACCGGGGACTAGAAATCAAAATCCGCGAAAAGCTTGCGCAGCTACGTGAGCGAGATCGGGTTGCAGGTGGGCGACGTGCTGGATTGAGCGGGGCGGCTGAGCACGTCGAGTCCACACGTTCGGATGACGCTCCAAGCGGCAACAGCGCAGACTCAAAACCCTAGCATTGGCGGGCAGTTTGGGCCACTTTGCTTGGAAGTGCCCGCCAATAGGCGAGTTCTAACTTGCGCTACCGCTAACGTGCTTGCCGCGCGGTAGTCACTTGCGAGAAAATAAGGCCTATGTTTTCAACTCTCGTCTCTCCTCATTTCAGCATCGCCTTGCGGTGCGCCTCTTCATCGCGCTCCCGTCAGGGATAGCCGCGTACCTTTCCCCCATCTCTGTTTCGGTACGACGTGTGTATCGTCTTCGCATTGCGTTGACCCGTCGCCGACCAATTAACTGCATTCACGCATTAGGATCAAGAAATGCTGGACATCCAACAACTCCGTAAAGATTTAGCCGGTGTGGTCGCCGGCCTTGGGCGCCGCGGCGTCGCATTCGAGGAAGCAACCTTTCGCGCACTTGAAGATGAGCGCAAGGTCTTGCAGACAAGAACAGAAGAACTACAAGCAAAACGCAACAGTCTGTCCAAGCAAATCGGCATCATGAAGGGCAAGGGCGAGGACACCGCAGGCGTCATGGCAGAGGTCGGGAGCCTTGGCGACGAACTCAAGTCAAACGAAGTCGCGCTGGGCGAATTGCAAACCAAGCTCAATGCGTTTTTGCGTGGCATTCCCAACCTCCCACGCAGCGAGGTGCCAAGCGGCAAGTCCGCGGATGAAAACGTCGAAGTTCGTCGCCGGGGTCAACCTCGCCAGTTCGAGTTCGCGCCGCGCGATCACGTGGACCTCGGAGAGGCACTCGGTGGGTTGGATTTCGAAACCGCGTCCAAGCTCTCTGGCGCACGTTTCTCGGTCCTCCGCGGGCAACTTGCGCGCTTACACCGCGCGATCGCGCAGTTCATGCTCGACACGCACACCACTCAGCATGGTTACACCGAGGTGTATGTGCCGTACATGGTTTCTGGCGAGTCGGCGGATGGTGTGTCGAGCCTGAGCAAGTTCAAAGAAGACCTGTTCAAGATTGACGGGCGTGATCTCTACCTGATCCCGACTGCCGAGTATCCCGTCACGAACTTTGTGCGTGATGCGATCCTAAAGAACGAAGAGTTGCCGCTGAAATTTGCCTGTCACTCACCATGCTTTCGGTCAGAGGCTGGTAGCTACGGCAAGGACACGCGCGGCATGATCCGTCAGCATCAATTCGATAAGGTCGAGATTGTGCAGATCGTACACCCGGAGAAATCAGCGGAGGCACACGAGGAACTCACGGCGCACGCTGAAGCCATCCTGAAGGCGCTTGAACTACCTTATCGCACCATGTTGTTGTGCACCGGAGACATGGGATTCTCGTCTGCGAAAACCTATGACCTAGAGGTTTGGCTACCTGCGCAAAATACCTACCGAGAAATCTCAAGCTGCTCGAACTTTGAAGCATTTCAAGCACGCCGCATGATGGCGCGCTTTAAGAATGCGGCTGGGAAGACCGAGTTGGTGCATACGCTGAATGGCTCCGGTCTCGCGGTTGGTCGCACGCTCGTCGCGATCTTGGAGAACTACCAGCAAGCCGACGGCAGCATCGCAATACCAACAGCACTGCAGTCCTACATGGGTGGTCTGAAGTCGCTCACGGCTTGAAGACGTCGTTCATTCTCGTCCGGCACGGCGAAACGGAATGGAACCGCGCCGGACGCATCCAGGGGCACGCTGACAGCCCGCTTACCCGCGAAGGCGTGCTCCAAGCGGAGGCGATGGGCCGCCGTTTGGCGCGCGAGTCGATCGATGCGGTAATTGCGAGCGATCTTGGCCGCGCGCACCACACGGCGGCGATCCTTTGTCAGCACGTGCCGCTTGCGATCACTGCCGAACCGCGATTGCGTGAACGCTCCTTCGGTGTTGGAGAAGGGTTAACCTACGCCGAGATCGATGAGCGATTTCCAGAAATGTTTTCGCGTGTGCGCCAGACGGATCCGGACTTCGCGGCCCCCGGTGGTGAGTCGCGCCGTCAATTTCATGAGCGAGTCGTTAGCGGATTGATTGACTTATCGAGCCAACACGCTGGGCGGCGGATCTTGGTCGTGACGCACGGCGGTGTACTTGCTGCGCTCTACCGTTGGCTCAAGAAATTGCCGATCTCAAGCCCGCATACCATCGAGATCCCTAATGTTGGCTACAACGCGCTTTCGCATGTCGAGGACCAGTGGCAAATGGATGTGTGGGCCGATGTGAGTCACTTAGCCACACCCACGCATAACGATCGCGTTTAGGCTCACCGCACGTGAGCGCCGCGAACTCACTTTTTCGCGCGACGCCTTTCGAAGGCCTCAGCGGCCTCGTCAAGCACACCGCTAGTCTCAAGAGCCAAAGGCTTTTCGAGGCGCATAAGGATGTCCGTGTAGTTACGGATGTTTTCAACAAACTGCACTGCTTCATCACCTCGGCAAAAGCCATACTTCACGGTTTCGTAGAACTCCGGCTCGCGTAGCTTGGGGTATGCCTTGCGAACGTCCAGCCAACTGTCTGGATTAAGTCCCAGTCGAGCGGTCAATATTCGTGCGTCTTCCAGGTGGCCGTAGCCTTGGTTATACGCTGCCAGAGCGAGCCAAGTTCTATCGGGTTCGGGAATACGTTGCGGCACTGTGTCGCGCAGTAGGGCGATGTATTTAGCGCCGCCATGAATGGACTGCCGCGCATCGAGACGATTGCTTACCTTCACCCGATCCGCCGTATCCTCGGTGAGCATCATTAAGCCGCGAACGCCCGTGGGCGACGTGGCGAGTGGATCCCAATGAGACTCCTGATACCCGACAGCGGCCAGAATGCGCCAGTCGATTCCCGTGATGATCTGTGCCTCATGAAAGTAGGGCCGTAGCTTGGGCAACTCGGAATCGAGCTTTTGAAACAGCGCCTCGGAATCGATAGGTTGGATGCGATTGATGTGGC